>NZ_JBEXCS010000174.1:0-8084 GCF_040605395.1 Streptomyces sp. NPDC005648
GCCACGGCACCACCAACGTCGACGTCAACAACCCCCTGCGTGAGGCGCTTTCCCGTATCGGCTCGGACGACCCGCTCCATCTGCGGGTCGGCCCCCACCGGGGCGGACACCGTGACGGGAATCATGACTCACCCGGGTGCCGGGCTGGGAGGGCGCGGAGCGTCGTCGTCGGTGGAGGTGGTCGCGGTGGCGCTGCGGTCGGCCGAGTTCGACCCGATGGCGGGCGGATTCCCCGTGCCGCCACTGCCGGGGCGGGAGCCGGCTGGCCGGACAGGGCGGCGCAGCCGATCGGTTGCCCAGTGCACCACGTCAGTCACGGGGCACCGTTCCCTCGCCGTGCTGCCCCGGCCGCTGTACGTGATCCAGACGCGCAACCGGCCTGCCCCGCACCCATGTCCAGTCCTCACCGCGATGGCCTGCAACGTCGCCCGCGCGGCCGACTGGATCGACACCGTACCCAGCATCGCGAGCTGCCCCGACGGCAAGGCGTTCCGTAGTGGTGTCAGACCTCAAGTCCGTAGGACGTGAACGCGTAGACCCCGGGGGCCTGCATAGGAGGAGTACACCAGGATGCCCAACGCCCCCTTTTCGTCGCGGTTGTAGCCCCAGGTCGACGGTCTCACCGGATCGCCGTGATCATCGGTCATTCTCAGGCCGAGGCAGGCATCCTGGACAAGCCGGAAGACATGATGGGATGTCGGTCGATCGGCGAGCGGTCCCGCCGGCGGACGTAACACGTCCCACCCGTGCCGTCAGTCGAGCGTCGTGGTGGAGCCGGAGGGCGACCAGTGAGGTGTGTCGATCGGCGAGTAGTACGTGTCCTTCTGGTCCAGGCGTTCCATCCGGCGTCCGGCGTGCGCCTTGAGGACCTCGGGGTCGAGCGGCGTCTCGAACGCGTTGTTCACCAGGGTGTATTCGGCGGCGAGTCGACCCACCGGAGCGATGGCGCCGAAGTCGATCCGGCCGCCCACATAGAGGTCATCCCGGATGTAGAAGCGCACCACGTTGCCCCAGACGGCGTTGTTGAGTCCGTCGGGCGAGGAGAAGATGTGCTCGACGGTGCACTCGAACGCGATGGGCGCGCCCTTGATACGGGGCGGACGGACGGCCTCGGACGGCACCTTCTCCAGCCCGACCGCGTCGAACTCGTCTACGTCGGGCTCGAACTCGAAGGCGCTGCGGTTCAGCCCCTCGATCTGCGGCAGGGTGGCCATGTTGGTGACGAACTCACCGGTGTCACGGATGTTGACGAAACTGTCCTTGAGCGTGGCGCCGTCCGAGCGCGGCTGAAACGACAGCGAGATCCTAGGCGGCTTGCGCCCGACGACCGTGAAGAAGGAGATGGGGGCCAGATTGCCCACACCTTCGGTGGACAAGGTGCTCACCCAGGCGATGGGACGAGGAATGACACTGCCGATGAGCAGCTTGTAGGCGGACTTCGCGTCCAGCTCCGCAGAATCGATGATCATGTGGTGTCCTCTGGCTAGCGGCGAGTGGGGGAGCGAGGCGGGTCAGCGGCCCTTGAAGGGGAGGACCGGCCGGGGGCGGCCCTCCTGGAGTGCCTTGGCGGCGGAGACCAGGCCGTCCTTGACGTCCTGGGTCTCGAAGAGAGGGACGGCCAGGTCGAACAGCTGCTGGTCGGCGGCCGGTATGCCGCCCGTGGCCCAGGCGCGCAACAAGGCCTTGTGCACGACGTGAGCCCGGGTGGGGCCTTCGGCGATCTTGCGGGCGAGGACCTCGGCTTCGGTGCGCAGTGCGTCGTCCGGGACGACGCGGTTGATGACGCCGGCCTCGGCCATGACCGAGGCGGGTACCTGCTCGGAGGTCAGTGCCCACTCGTAGGCGCGGGCCCGGCCGGCGCGTTCGGCCACGCGGTGGATCCCGCCGAGGAGGGTGACGATGCCGAGCGACTGCTCGGGATGGCCGAAGCGGGCGCTCTCGGCGGCCAGGATGATGTCGGCGCGCAGCGCGAACTCGAAGCCGCCGCCGAAGCACAGCCCCTGGACCGCGGCCACGACCGGCACGGGGAGCTGTTCGAACCGGTTGATCACCGCCAGGGCCTGGTCGAAGTCGGCTCGCAGGCTGGTTCGGTCGGCATCGACCCAGGGCCGGAAGTCACCGCCGTAGCTGAAGTCGGGACCCTCGGCCCGTAGCACGACGGCGCGGGCCGGGCTGCGTGTGATCGCGTCGACGATGTCGCTGAGTTCCTGGGTGAACTCGGGTGCGAAGCGGTTCTGCGGGGGGTTGTCGAGGACGATCGTGGCGACATCGCCATCGATGGCGTGGGTGAGAACGGGCATGGCGTTTCCTTGGCTCGGGACAGTGCGGGCGGGCTTGCGACCCGTCGGGTGAGGCGTTTGTGAGACCGGTTGGCGGCGGATTGCGCGCCGGTGGGACCTGCGTGCTGTGCGGGGTGAGGTGACCTCCGCCGGCGACACGCTGGGCGGTGATGCGTGGGTCGGGGGCGCCGCGGCGGGGATGCCGCCGCCGTTCTCCTTCTCCGGAGCGCAAGGAGTGTCTTGGGTGCTGTGGGGGCTGACGAGCTCATGAGCGACACCCTTCGTGCGGCTGCGTTGCCGATCCGATTGAAAGGACTGTACGCAGTTAGCTAATTTCATTTCAAGAGGGCAAGGGTGCCGTAACCTGAGGCAGTGGCCGCATGGTCGAAGTCATGTCGGCCCAACGACGACGAGTGAAGGGGGCAGGCCATGGTGTGGTCCGCATCCACGCGGTACGAGGTCGATCCCGCGCCACTCGGGCTGGCGCTGGTGCACGACCTGCTCAACACCATCTCCGCCGGCCGCCCCCGCGCGGCCGACCTCCTGGACGACCTCGGCGATGCGCAGGTGTGGGTCGACCAGGCCCTGGACAGCTGGGCCCGGGGGACGGCGCAGACCGCGGCGCAGGTGCGCCTCACCGAGAACGATCTCGAGGAACTGCGTGGTCTGCGCGCCGAGCTGAGGTGCCTTCTCGCTTCATCGGACGGCGACGGCCCGCGTGGCGACGACGCCGACGTGGCGCCGGCCGTTCATGTAGCGGCGGCGGCCCTGCGGATGGACCGCGACGGACGGGTCGTCCTGGAGCCGCGCGGACAGGGCTGGCGGTATGTGGCCGCCCTGGTGCTTCTGGAGGTGTTCCAGGCCCAGCGGGCGGACACCTGGCGCCGGCTCAAGATCTGCCGCAACGCCCGTTGTACGACGGCCTTCTTCGACCGCTCCCGCAACAACAGCGGCGTATGGCACTCCACCAAGACCTGCGGCAACCCGGAGAACCTGCGAGCCCACCGGGCGCGTCAGCGTGTGCGGGCCGCCGGGTCGTAGAAGCCACACCTACTTGAGTGAAATAGCCAAAAGGCTTACGCTCACTTCATCCGCCGTTGGCATCCGCCGTTGCCATTCGCCGCCACGACGGCCTGTTCGGCTTCGGGCCATCGGGCGCGAGTTCGCACGGTGTGCGCCGCAAGGGCGCCCTATCTGGTGGCGACTTCGGCCGGAGCGGAACACAGACTCAGTATTCGGTCCGGGTGCGTAGGACCGCGACGCCGCATAGGCGGTTTGGAGGCCGAACGCATGACACAGGTGACTCAGCGACCGCCGTTTGCCGAGGGCTCTCCGGCCGGTACGTTCCAGGCGGCTGGCCTTGTGCGTCGTCGGACGGTCCAGGCGGGCGTGCTGGAGGTTCCCATCCTCGAGGCGGGCAGCGGGCCACTCGTTCTGTGCCTCCATGGCTTTCCCGACCATGCCGCCAGCTGGGCAGGGCTTCTCGACCGCCTCGCACAGGAGGGCTATTGGGCGGTAGCACCGGCACAGCGCGGATACTGGCCCGGCGGCGCGGCTCCCGACGGCTCGTACCGCGCGTCCGCCACCGGTCAGGACGTCCTGGCCCTGATCGAAGCGCTCGGGCGCCGGCAGGCGGATCTGATAGGCCACGACCTCGGCGCCCGGGCTGCGTATGCGGCGGCGAACCTCGACGCGACGCGTGTGCGCAAGCTCGTCGGCATGGCGGTTCCCTACGGGCCCCAACTGCGCAACGCATGGGTCGCCGACGGCGACCAGCAGCGACGTAGCTGGTACATGTTCTTCTTCCAGACGGCGATGGCGCAGGCGGCCGTCGAGCTCAACGACTTCGCCCTCATCGACCGGCTCTGGCGGGAATGGTCGCCTGGCTACGAGCTGCCGGAGACGGAGCGTGCCGCACTCAAAGAAACCCTCCGTGCTCCCGGGGTCGTAGCCGAGACCCTGGGCTATTACCGCCAGTTGTTCACGCCCCCGGCGGACGAGGAGACCAGGGCGCTGGAGGCCCGGGCGGGCGGAGCCATCAGCGTCCCGTCCCTCTACCTTCACGGGGCCGACGACAATTGCATGTCGGTGGGGTTGAGCGCCGGCATGGAGGCCGTGTTCAAGAGCGGTTTCCAACGTGTCGCCGTGCCGGGGGCAGGGCACTTCCTGCACCTCGAACAGCCCACGACGGTCGCCGACCACATCCTCGGCTTTCTGAACAGCTGACCCGCTGCCGGTAGGCGATCGGGTGGCCACCGGCGGTCCCTCACTCCCAGGTACGCAGCGCGGTCGAGCACCGATCTCGAGCATGGCCCTCAGGCTGTCTTCCGCGTCACCATCCAGCGGCCGGGGCGGCGGCCAGCCGTCCTGGCCGCTCTACGTGTCCCTGGCGGAGCAGCTGCGCGAAAGGCAGCCCGCCGCGCCCGGCTTACTGGACATGCCCGAAGAGCCGCCTTCGCTCAGACGTGCCCCTTGTGCCCGACGGCGCGCAGGAGGAAGGGCAGGAGGCGGTCGGCGGTCTGCGCCGCGGTTGCCGCGTCCACCTGGTCCGGCGGCAGTGGCGTGAGGAAGAATCTGCTGACCATGGGACCGAGGACCAGGTCGCCCAGCAGGTCGGCGTGTTCCACCGGTGGGATCTCGCCTCGCTCCGCCGCACGTCGTGTGATCTCCTCCATGCGCCGGCGTATGGGCAGCACGAACGTGTTCGTGAGGGCCTCGGCCAGCGGGGTGTTGTGCCGGGCCTCGCCGATCAGGGTCTGCAGCACCCCTCCTTCTCGCCCGGTCAGGGAAGCCGCCTTGTCCCGGAGCAGGGCGCCGAGGTCGCCTTCGAGCGTGCCGGTGTCGGTGTCCGTCGAGAGTTCCTGGGCGTAGGCGGCGGCAGCGTCGACGACCATGACCTCCTTGGAGGGCCAGCGGCGGTAGAGCGTGGCGGTGGAGACTCCGGCGCGGGTCGCGACTGCGGCGGTGGTGAGAGCGCGGTAACCGCTCTCGGTGAGGACGGCCATGGTCGCGTCCAGCAGCGCGCGGTCGCGGGAGGCATCGCGGGGGCGCCCCCGGCGGGGCTGGGCGCCGGTCATCGGATGGCTCCCGAAGAGGTCCGGTCGGGCTGTCGTACGGAACGTCGAGTAGGGGTGGGGTAGGTCACACGACAAGTATACAGGCATACGAAACGAAAAGCTTTCGTTTCGTATATGCTTCTGGGCATGGACACCAACGCACCCACCGGCGGTCAGCCGGACATCGCTCCCGAGGCGGCCTCTGCGGCGGAGACCGTCGCGCGACTGCGGGCCACGTTCAACACCGGCCGCACCAAGCCCGTCGCCTGGCGCAAGCAGCAACTGCAGGCGTTGAGACGACTGTTGACGGAACACGGGGACGTGTTCGCGCAGGCCCTGCACACCGACCTCGGCAAGAGCGCGACCGAGTCGCACATGATGGAGATCGGCTACCTCGTCAGGGAGATCGACCACACCCTGCGTCATCTCGACCGGTGGCTGCGTCCGAAGCGGGCCTCCGTGCCCCTGTCGCTCATGCCGTCCCGGGCCTGGACCGTGCGTGAGCCGCTGGGCGTCGTGCTGGTCATCGCCCCCTGGAATTACCCGGTCAACCTGGCGCTCGCGCCGGTCGTCGGTGCCCTGGCCGCCGGCAACGCCGTCGTCCTCAAGCCCAGCGAGGTCGCCCCCGCCACCTCGGCCGTGCTCGCCCACTGGCTGCCCCGGTTCCTGGACCCGCGGGCCGTGGCCGTCGTCGAGGGAGGCGTGCCGGAGACGGCCGCCCTGCTGGAGCAGCGTTTCGACCACATCTTCTACACCGGCAATGGCACGGTCGGACGCATCGTCATGACCGCCGCGGCCCGTCATCTCACCCCGGTCACCCTGGAGTTGGGCGGCAAGAGCCCCGCCGTCGTCGAACCCGGCGCCGACCTCGCGATGGCCGCCCGCCGCATCGCCCTGGGCAAGTTCATGAACGCGGGCCAGACCTGCGTCGCACCCGACTACGTGCTGGCGATAGGCGAGGCGGGTGCCGAGATAGAGGCGCACCTGACGCAGGCGCTCCGCGAGATGTTCGGCACCGATCCGGCCCGCAGCAAGGACTACGGCCGCATTGTCAACGAACGCCATTTCGACCGGCTGGCCGGCCTGCTGAACGACGGCCGCATCGTCGTGGGCGGCGACCACGACCGCGGCGCCCGCTACATCGCCCCGACCGTGCTGGCCGACGTCGACCCCGACTCCCCGGCGATGCGGGAGGAGATCTTCGGCCCCGTCCTGCCCATCGTCCGGGTCCCCGACCTGGACGCGGCGATCGCCTTCATCACCGGACGGGACAAGCCGCTGGCCATGTACGCCTTCACCGCCTCCAAGGCCTCCAAGCGGCGCCTGACCGCGGAGACGTCCTCGGGCGGCCTGGTCTTCGGCCTCTCGAACCTCCAACTCGGCGCGATCGACCTGCCCTTCGGCGGCGTCGGCGAGAGCGGCATGGGCCACTATCACGGCTCGTACTCCCTGGACACCTTCAGCCACCTCAAGTCCGTCCTCGACAAGCCACTCAAGCCGGACACGCTGGGCGTGGCCACCCCGCCCTACACCCGAGGCAAGGACCGCATCCTGCGGCGCATCACGTGAGACGGATCGACGACGAGCAAGAGCGCGCGGTCGACGTGATGACCGTCCCGCGGCCAGGGATGACGACCTCGAACGCCGCGACCACCGCCCGGCGGGCCTTCGGGCTCGCCCCGGGACCGGATGACGGTCATCGACCGTCGTAAGCACGGAAGGGAGAAAGGGACGAGGTACCCGCATGGGCACCGCCTCCCCGACCGCCATGAGCAAGATCGACTACCGTAACCAGACCACATTGATCACCGGGGCGAGCGCCGGACTCGGCGCGGAGTTCGCCCGCCAGTTCGCCGAGCGCGGCTCGAACCTCGTGCTGGTCGCCCGCCGCGCGGACCGGCTTCAGGCCCTGGCCGACGAACTGTCCTCGAAGTACAAGGTCACCGTCACGGTGGTGCCGTTCGACCTCACCGTGCCCGGCGCGGGCGAGGCGCTGGCCAAGGAGGTGGCCCGGCGCGGGATCAGCGTGACCAGCCTCGTCAACAACGCCGGCTTCGGCACCCACGCCCCCTTCCGCCAGGAGGACCCAGAGCGCGTCCAGCAGGAGATCGGCCTGAACGTGGCCGGCCTGGTCGACGTCACCAGAGCCTTCATCGGCCGGCTGACCGGTGTCCTGGTCAACGTCGCCAGCTCCCTCGGGTACCAGCCCTGGCCCAACGCCGCCGTTTACGGGGCGACCAAGGCCTTCGTGCTGAGTTTCACCGAGGCGCTGTGGCAGGAATCGCGAGGGACCGGCCTGCGCGTGCTCGCTCTCTCTCCGGGCCCGACCCGCACCGAGTTCTTCGACACGGCCGGCTCCGACGACATGGCCCGCGGTGTCCGGTTGCAGACCCCGCGCCAGGTGGTCAGCACCGCACTGCGCACGCTGGACCGGCGCAACCCGCCGCCCAGTGTCGTCTCCGGCACGTTCAACTGGGTGATGACCCTGACCTCGCGCTTCACCACCCGCCGGGCCAACGTTCTGGCCTTCGGCGCGATGACCCAGTGGCAGATGCGCTCGGGCCCGTCCGGCCACTGACACTCATCGGGCCACCGTCACCGGATCCTTCCGAGGATGCCCCGGCCTTCAGGCCGGGGAGGAATCGGACCCCTGCGGGGCAGGGCAGGGAAAGAGTAATCGCCGTCAGGGCGATTGGTCGCCTCCGTCCACGGCGGTGCGGGCGACCTCAAGCATGTGGACGATCTCGGA
>NZ_JBEXCS010000175.1:0-8036 GCF_040605395.1 Streptomyces sp. NPDC005648
AGGTGGCTCCGCCACATGACCCTTCACACCGCACGCCGATCGCACGCACCGAACGCCGCTCCTTCCTCCGCGGAGATCCACCAGAAGGGCCCTAGCTACGGGGAACGATCTCCGTGAGTCGTTCGTCACAGTGGCGGGGAGATCGTCATGGGGTGTGGCACAGGGGGGAAGTCCGAGTTCCGACGAGGTCTGTCGTTTTGCGCTTGATCGTGGCACGATCCCCCGAGCGTCCGTAAGTTACTGACGGTAAATCAGCTTTGGGGGACGGGGTATGGGTACGGGCAAGCGCGGTCTGCTCGCGACTGCCGTGACCGTGGTGTGCGCGGTCACCGTGCTGGCGGCACCGGGTACCGCCTTCGCCGACCCCGGTCCGACTCCCTCGGCCTCCGCTCCTTCGGCCTCCGCCCCCGCGGCGAACCACGACCTCGAGGCGGTTCGCGAGAAGCTCGATCGGCTTTATCACGACGCCGCCGTGGCCACGGATGCCTACAACGCGGCTGAGGAGCAGACCCAGAAGCAGTCCGCCGCGATCGTGGACCTGGCGAAGAAGATCGTTCAGGGGCAGAAGAGGCTCAACGAGTTGAAGGAGCGGGCCGGGGCCGCCGCCGCCGCTCAGTACCGGACCGGTGGGATGCCGGACGAGGCGCAGTTGCTGCTGAGCGATGACCCGCAGGAGTTTCTGGACGGCGCGGGGACCCTGCTGCAGGGGCAGCGGGCCACCAAGGGGCTGATCGCGGAACTCACGCGGACCCAGCAGGACTTGCGGCAGTACGCGGCCGACGCCTCCGCGCAGTGGAACAAGCTGGAGGCCAATCGCAAGGCCAAGGACACCGCCCGGAAGAAGATCAAGGAACAGATCTCCGAAGCCGAGAAGCTTCAGGACCAGTTGGAGAAGGCGGAGAAGGAGCGGCTCGCCGAGCTGGAGCGCGAGGCCGCGCTCAAGGCGCAGACCGCCTGGCTGGACTCCGGGATTCTGGACGAGATCCGGGGGAACGCTTCCGAACAGGGCAAGAAGGCCGTCGCGTTCGCCACCGGCCAGATCGGGAAGCCCTATGAGTGGGGTGCCGAGGGGCCCAAGTCGTACGACTGCTCGGGGTTGACCTCTCAGGCCTGGCTGGATGCCGGGCGGCCCATTCCGCGTACCTCGCAGGAGCAGTGGAAGCAGCTCAAGCATGTCGACATCAAGGACATGCGCCCCGGGGATCTGATCGTGTACTTCGGCGACGCCAGTCATGTCGCCATGTACATCGGTGACGGGGCCATCGTGCACGCGCCTCGGCCGGGGCGGACCGTGACCATCGCGGGGGCCGGGTCCATGCCGATTCTCGGTGTGGTGCGGCCGGATGCCTGAGAGCCCTGTCATGTGACGCAGGGCACGCGGTAGGGATTTCAAACGCTCCGCAGACGTGACCTTCGTCATCCTGGCTGATGGGGCACCCTGTCCAACTGCGGTACGGAACGCGGCATATGACAGTGGCCGGTGTGCGGGCGACGTGGCTCACACCATTCCGCTCGCCCGCCGACTACCGCTATGGTCCCCGTCGGTGGTCCGAGGTCCCTCGCACCGCCGTGCCCTCGGGGGGAGGGAAGGAACTCAACACGATGCCCGTACCCATACCGCGGCAACGAGCGATCCCGGCCGCGGAGAGTGGTCAGGCGCCGGCCGCACACCGAGGCGGCACCTCCAAGGACCAGACCCCGAGCAAGGAAGCCAAGGTCGACAACAACGCCGCCACCGCTCCGCTGACGCTGCTGCTGATCGAGGACGATCCCGGCGGCTCCACCGTCGTACCCGAACTCCGGGACTCGGCCGGCACGCCGATCCGTGTCCGCACCGCGCGCAACCTCACCGAGGCCGGGCGGCTGCTGACGGACGACGTGCACTGCATTCTTCTCGACCTCGCGCTGTCGGCCCCGGGCCACGGCGACGACGCGGACGAGCTCGCCGTGCTCAAGCATGTGCTGGAGCTCGCGCCGCGCCACGCCGTGCTCGCACTCACCGCCTCCGGGGACGCCGAGCGCGGTGCGGAAGCGGTGCGGGTGGGAGCGCAGGACTATCTGTTCCGGGACGAGCTGGATGCGCGGCTGCTGAGCCGGGCGATCCGGTACGCCGTCGAGAGGAAACGTTCCGACACGGCCGAGCGGCGGCTGGCCGAAGGGCGGCTGCGGGCTCAGGAGAACCGGCGGCTGGAGCGCGGGCTGCTGCCCACACCGCTGCTGGAGGGCTCACCGCTGCGGTTCGCCGCGCGCTATCGGCCGGGACGGTCGCGGGCGCTGCTCGGCGGGGACTTCTACGACGTCGTACGGACTCCTGACGGCACCGTGCACGCCATGATCGGTGATGTGTGCGGGCATGGGCCGGACGAGGCCGCGCTCGGGGTGGAGCTGCGGATCGCCTGGCGGGCGCTGACCCTGGCCGGGTTGTGCGGGGACGAGCTGCTCGGGACCCTGCAGCAGGTGCTGGAGCACGAGCGCGCCGACGACGAGATCTTCGCGACGCTGTGCACCGTGGACATCTCTCCGGACGGGCGCCGGGCCGGGCTGTGTCTCGCCGGGCATCCCTCGCCGTTGATCGCCCGGCCGGGGCGGCCCGCCGAGCTGCTGCCGTACGACAACAACGGGCCCGCGCTGGGGCTGCTGCCCGGGGCCCGGTGGCCTCGGATGCAGGTGGAGCTGGGGCGGGAGTGGAGCCTGATGCTCTACACCGACGGGCTGATCGAGGGCCGCGTCGGGGTGGGGCGGCTGGAGCGCTTGGGCCAGGACGGGATGGTGGAGCTCGTGCGGCGGCTGCTGTCCCGGGGGTTGGGCGGCGAGGCCCTGTTGCGGGCCGCGGTGAGTGAGGTGCGGGAGCTCAACGGGGGTGAGCTGACCGATGACGTCGCGGTGCTGCTGTTGGACCGGGTGCCGTGAGGTCGTCGGCGAAGGTCAGCGGCCGCCGTTCCACGGGCCGTAAGGGCCGTCGCTGCTGCTGCCGCCTCCTCTGCGGCGGCCGAAGCCTCCGCCTGAGACCTGCTTGAGGGCCGGGCGGACGTCCACGAAGAAGACGATCGAGGCGACCAGGCCGGCGAGCTGGAGGAAGAGCATCGGGATCAGCAGGTTCACCGCGACCGCGATGCCGAGGATGATCAGCCAGAAGCCCTTGTTCTGCTTGTCGGCGGCGCGGTAGGCGTCGTCCCGGAAGAGTGCGGCCATGACCAGCGCCACCACGGCGAGGACCAGCATGGCGAGGTAGAGCAACCACATCAGACCTGCGAAGCCCTGCATCAGCACAACGTCCACCACCAGACTCGGCTTGTTCCTACGCGGTCACCGTACCCGTTCAGGCGTTCCCGCTACACAGGGAACGGGCCGGGCACCGTGAGAGTGCCCGGCCCGTTCCTGATCACCCGTTCGTGTTACTTGGCGGGCGGGGTGGTCTTCTTGGCCGTGGTCTTGCGGGCGGCCGGGGCCTTCTTGGCGGGAGCCGGCTTCTTGGTCGGGGCGGGGGCGGCCTTGGCCTCGGCGGGCTTGGGGGCCTCCTCCTTGACCTCGACCGGCTCGGCGTTCGGCTCGACGGCGATGGCGAGTTCCTCGATCTCCTCGGCCGCCTCGCCGCGCCAGGTCTTCACGGCCTGCTCACCGTGCTCGGCGACCTTCTCGTAGGTCTCACGGGCCTTGACGGCGTACTCGGCGGCGACGCCGACACCGCGCAGCGCGAAGTCCTGGGCGGACTCGCCGAGCTTCTTCAGGTCGGCGTCGAGGGTCGAGCCGAGCTTCTTGATGTCACCGTCGAGGGTCGCCAGGAAGTCGGTGACCTTGGCCTGGAGGGACTCCTGGGTCTCCTTGACGCGGGCCTGCGCCTCCTTGGCACGGGCCTGGGCCTTCTCCTGGACGGCCTTCGGGTCGGTGTTGCGCACGGCGTCGATACGGGCCGGGGCCTCGGCGCGCAGCTGCTCCACGATGCCGGGCACCTTCTTGGCCTGCTGCAGGGCCAGGTCGGCGGTGCCGGCGGCGAAGTAGAGCGGCGTCGGGTCGCTGAGGGTCTTGCGGAGGTCGTCGGTGATGGCCATGGTGATGGTCCTCCCGGGTTGCTTCGGGCTGAGGGTTTTGGTCGCCCTGAGTTTTTTGGTCGCTTTGAGGGTTTTGTTTACCGCAGCCGTCGCCCTGCTCGGCGATCAGCCGGTGGGCTGCTGCGGGTCGTGCGGTGCGGCGTCGCTGCCGTCGGACGTGCGGGTGTCGCTCGTACGGGTGTCGCGCGCGGTGGCCTCGCGCCGGCCGGCTGCGCGGGTCCCGGAGGCCGCCGTGCCGGTCTTGGAGACCTTGCGGGGACGCCGTACGACGGTGTCGTCCCCGTCGGTGTCCACCGTGCCGTCCCCCGACTCGACGGCCTCGACGACCGCCGCGTTGGTCCGGGCGGCGTCGCCGTCCTCGTCCGCCGAATCCGTCCCGAAGCCGTTCTCCTTGCGGAACGACTCGTAGATCTGGAGCAGCACCTGCTTCTGCCGCTCGTTCAGCGTGGGGTCGGCGAGGATGGCGGCGCGGGTCTCCACCTCGTCCCGGTCCCGCTCGGCGTCGAGAATGCCGGCACGGACGTACAGCGTCTCGGCGGAGATCCGCAGGGCCTTGGCGACCTGCTGCAACACCTCCGCGCTCGGCTTGCGCAGCCCGCGCTCGATCTGGCTGAGATACGGGTTGGACACCCCGGCGGCGTCGGCGAGCTGCCGCAGGGACAGCTGCGCGTTGCGCCGCTGTTCGCGCAGGTAGTCACCGAGATTGCCGACGTTGAGCGATGCCATGCCTTCACTGTGCACCATCGTCGCTAACTATTGCAAGCAGGTGCTTGCAAAAGTGCGCCACGCCACTGGGTGGTTGGCGCGCGACGGTGGCGGGGAGGGTTGGGCCATGCGCCCCGAGGACTGGCAACTCACCTATGACGTCGACGACTTCCTCGCCCGAGCCGGGGACTTCCTGCGCTCGCGGCCCGGCCCGCACGTCATGCAGCTGACGTGGGCCGAACGAGTGCGCGCGCGGGGCGTGGCGGCGTTCGGCGCCGAGGCGGCCGTCTTCGGTGTGCTGGAGCAGGCGGGTGAAGTCCGCGGCACGTTCTACCGCTTGCTGCCCCGCGGCCTCGGTCTCTCCCCGCTCACGCCCGAGCAGGCCGAGGCCCTCGCGGCCCGCCTGGCGGCCCTCGGCCACTCCGTTCCCTCCGTCAGCGCGGACCACGCCACCGCCACCGCTTTCGCCGAGGCCTGGCAGCGGCACACGGGCGCGACACCGGCTCGCAGCGACACACAGGTCCGGCTGTACGGCCTCGGCACGCTCACCCCGCCCGATCCGATGCCGGCGGGACGGAGCCGCCTCCTGGGCGAGGAGGACGTGGCGGAGGCCGTGTTCTGGTGCGGGCAGTTCGCCGAGGCGGTCGGGGAGGACGTCACCGTCGACGCCGGCACCTGGGCGCACACCCGCTTCGCCGACAAGCGCTACATCCTCTGGGAGACCCCGGACGGCACCCCCGTCTCCGTCGCGGGCATGAACCCGGTGATCGGCGGCCAGGTCCAGGTGGACGTCGTCTACACCCCGTCCGCGCTGCGCGGCCACGGCTACGCCGGCGCCGCCACGACCGAGGCCACCCGGGCCGCACTGGCCGCGGGCGCGAAGGACGTCGTCCTCTTCGCCGACCGCTCCAACCCCACCAGCAACGCCCTCTACCAACGCCTCGGCTATCGCACACTCGCCGACTGGGCGCTCTACGACCTCTCGGGCCCGGCACGGGCCGTCGGCTGAGGACCGACGGCCGCCCCCTCCCCCCTACTCCCGCTTCTCCCCCTACTCCCGCTTCTCCTCCCGCAGCCACGCCTCCACCGTCGCGAAGTCCTCCTCCGTGAGGCCGTGCCGGTGATCGACCCGGTGGAGGAGTGCGGGGGCCGGGTGCCGGTCGGCCACCCAGGCGCGGTCGGCGGCCGTGATCTCGTCGTCGACCCACACGAAGGGGCGGCCGTCGGCCCACGCCACCAGCGGCCGGGTCTTCCAGTGCAGCGGCGCGGGGAGTTCGTCCTCGTCCGGCCAGTCCACCAGCGGGAGCCGCGGAAGCCCCAGCCAGGGCGCGACGCACACGTTCGCGTCGTCCAGCCAGGTCGTCGCCCACACCAGCTCGCAGCCCAGCGCCGTCAGCCGCGGCCCGAGGCCGGGGTCGATCCGGCTCAGCAGCGGATGGGCGTCCGCGACCTGCGGCGACGCGAAACGCGGAGCGTACGAGGGGTACGGCCGCGTCGCCCCGAACGGCAGCAGCGTCCCGTCGATGTCCAGAAAGAGGAGCACACCGCCAGGATCGGCGAAGGAGCGGCGCCCCGAAACCCGGAATTCGCGGGCGCCGGCCAGAGGCAGAGCGCCTGGCCCACGGGCGGCCGTTCCCCCTCCGTCGGTCAGAAGGGCAACGGCCGCCCGTGCACCACCTCCAGCCGCGACACCGCCCGCGTCAGCACGACGTACAGCCGGTGCAGCCCGCGCGGCTCCGCCTCCGCGATCGCGGCCGGCTCGACGGCGACGACATGGTCGTACTCGAGCCCCTTGACGAGCCTCGCCGGTACGAGGGTGACGCGGGCGCCCAGCTCGTCCGCCCCGGCGACCGCGATCCCGGCACCCACGAGCGCCGCCCGCACCCCGTCCACCTCCGCGTCGGCGGCGACCACCCCCACGGACCCTTCGCCACCGAGCGCATCCCGTACGGCCTCCACGACCGCGCCCAGCACCTCCCCACCCGCCTGACGCACCCTCAACTCCCCATCCCCGCGCAGCGACCGCCCCACCGGCACATCGACGTCCAGGCGTTCCAGCAACCGGTTGGCGAGGGTGACGACGGCTGCGGGCACCCGGAAGCCGACGGTGAGCGGCACCACGGCCGCGTCCGGTTTGCCCAGGTGGCGGAGGGTGACGTCCCAGGAATGGGCGGCCCAGGGAGTGGTCCCCTGTGCCAGGTCCCCCAGGACGGTGAGCGATCCGAAGGGCGCGCGCCGCGCGATGGCCCGGCACTCCATCGGGGAGAGGTCCTGCGCCTCGTCGACGACGACATGGCCGTATCCCCCGGGGTGTTCGATCAACCCCGCGACCTCGTCGAGCAGGACCAGGTCGGCGGCCGACCAGCGGGCCGACTTCCATGACCGCGGCGGCCTGGCCCACAGCAGGGCCTGTTGTTCGTCCGCCTCCAGCAGCCCTTCGGCCGCCGCTTCCAACGCCTCGGGGTCGGTGAGCAGTTGGGCCACGACCTCCTCCGGCCGCACCCGCGGCCACACAGCGTCGAGGAACTCCGTGATCACCCGGGCCCGGGACACCGTCCGCACCCAGGCGTTCGACTGCGCCCCGGCCCGCCGTTCGGCCTGCAGCTGCAGGGCCCGTACCACCCGCGACCGCACCCGCTCCCGTCCGACGCCGTACGGCGGCTCCTCGGCCCGCACGCCCGCCACGATCCGCCCCAGCTCCTCCGCCCGCACCCGCCACCAGTACGAACCGTCCTTGACGGCAAGGGAGTCGAAGCGCCCGCGACCTACCCGTGCGTACAGCGCCCGACGCACCACCTCGGCCATCCGGGCGTCGTGCTTGACGGAGGCGGCCAGCATGTCGTCCGTCCCCTTCACCGGCTGCCGCGCGATCTCCTCCCCCAGGGTCGACTGCCGTACACCGGTCTCCCCGAGGGCGGGCAGCACCTCGGAGATGTACGACAGGAAGGTGCGGTTGGGTCCGAGGATCAGCAGTCCACCGCGGCGGATGCGCTGCGGGTGGGTGTAGAGGAGGTAGGCGGCCCGGTGCAGCCCGACGGCGGTCTTCCCGGTCCCCGGCGCCCCCTGCACACACACCGACAGCCCCAGGTCTCCTCGTACGAGATCGTCCTGCTCGGGCTGGATGGTCGCCGCGATGTCCCGCATCGGCCCGACCCGGGGCCGTTCGATCTCCCGGGCGACAAGGTCGCTGACGCGTAAATAGATGCAGGTCAGGGTGGGGGCGGGCAGCACTGGATACCCGGTGGTCGTGGGGTCGGCGGGTGTATGGACCGCCGGTCAGGC
>NZ_JBEXCS010000176.1:0-7955 GCF_040605395.1 Streptomyces sp. NPDC005648
TGGCACGCCCATGAAACCCGGCAGCCGTACCTTCCTCTGCTGGCAGGCCGGTCTCCGGCCGGGCAGCAGCGCGCTCACACCGGGAACTCGACCGGCAGACTGTCCAGCCGGGACTCCCAGGTGGAGGACGTCGACGAGAGTTCGTCCGCCTCCACGGCCAGCCGCAGGCCCGGCAGCCGGTGCAGCAGGACGTCCACCGCTATCTCGATCATGGACTGCCCCATGCCCTGCCCGGGGCACTCGTGCGGCCCCGAACCGAAGGCCAGGTGGGCCTGGTTGCCCTCCACCGAGACACGCGGGTCGGGCCGGACCTCGGGGTCGAAGTTGCCCGGGGCGAGACCGAGGACGAGCAGATCGCCCCCCTCGATGCGGTGGCCGCCCAGTTCGATGTCCCCGGCGGCGAAGCGCCCCGGCAGGACGGTCAGCGGCGGAGAGTTCCACATGGCCTCCTCCATCACCGCCGAGATGTTCAGCTGCCCGCCGATCAGCCCGGACAGCCGGGCGGCGTCGGTCAGGACCAGCCGCAGCACCCGGGCCAGCAGGTTGGTCGTGACGGCCGCCGCGATCATCACCATGCGCAGATGGTCGACGACCTCGTCGTGGTCGAGAGCCGCGTGATGCCCCAGCAGGTCGCTGGCGAGGTCGGAGCCGGGTTCGGACTGTCTGCGCCCGACGAGCTCACGAAGGATCTCCCTGATCACGCCGTCGTGCACCAGGGCTTCCATACCGCCCTTGAGCACCCCCGAGCAGGCCTCGACCAGTCGGCGCCCCTGCGTCTCGGCGAGCCCCAGCACACGGCTCATCACCAGCATCGGCACATAGTCGGCGTAGTCCGACACCAGATCGGCGCGGCCGTCGGCCGCGAACCCGTCGATCTGCTTGTTGGCGAAGTGCGTGGCGTGGCGCCGGATCCCGCGGGCGACGGCGGCCTGCAGCACGTCGTTGACGGCGCCGCGCAGCCTGCGGTGCGGCTCGCCGTCCTGGGACACGCAGTCAGGACGCCAGGCGAGCATGGGAATCAGCGCGGAGGTCTCCGCGATCCGCCCCTCCTGCCAGTCCCGCCAGGTCCGCGCGTCCCGGGGGAACTGGCTGGGGTTGTCGAGCACTCGCCGGCTGTCCCGGTAGCCGAGCACCAGCCAGGCCGGGACGTCGCCCTCCAGCAGCACCGGTGCGACGGAGCCGTGCTCCTTGCGCAGCCGCTCGTAGATGGCCTGCGGGTCGGTGGCCGCGTCCGGGCCGTACAACCGCGTGAGTTCCGCCCCGCCGTGCGCGACGGGGCACCCGCGGGGCGCGTCGGGACCGTTTAACGTCTGGTCGTTCATCGGGGCTCCAGTGCGACGGGGGAGCGATCCTGCAAGTGCCGTATCAGCGCGACGAGCACATCCCGGCTGGAGGCCCGGTCGCGGGCGTCGCAGGCCACGACCGGAATGTTCTCGGGGATGTCGAGGGCGTCGCGGATCTCCTCGACCGGGTAGTCCTCGGAGTCGGGGAAGACGTTCAGCGCGACGACGAAGGGGACGTTCTGCCGCTCCATCTCCTCGATGGCGCGGAAGCTGGAGGCAAGACGCCGGGTGTCCACCAGGACGACCGCGCCCAGGGCCCCCTTGAACAGGCCGTTCCACAGGAACCAGAAGCGCTCCTGGCCGGGCGTGCCGAAGAGGTAGAGCATCAGGCTGTCGTTGAGGCTGATCTTGCCGAAGTCCAGGCTGACGGTGGTCTCCGTCTTGTCGGCGACGCCGATGAGGTGGTCGACGTCGGCGCTTGCCTGGGTGAGCGTCTCCTCGGTGGTCAGCGGCTTGATGTCGCTGACCGAGCGGACCATGGTGGTCTTCCCGGTGCCGAAGCCGCCGGCGATCATCACCTTCACCGAGCGGGTGCCGCCCCCGCCGGGGCGGCCGGGGTGGTCAAAGCCGTTCAAGTCCACTGAGTACCTCCTCAAGGAGCGCGAGGTCGGGCCCGCGACCGGCGTCGTGCGCCGGGATGGGGTCACGGGCTTCGACGCGGCCTGCCTCGAGCAGATCCGCCAGCAGCACCGCGAGAATGTTGAAGGGCAATCCGAGGTGGGCGCCGAGTTCGGCCACCGACAGCGGATCGCGGCAGCGCCGGAGGATGTCCTCGTGCTCGTGCTGCATGCCCGGTACGGGGGCGGTCAGGGAGACGATGAGGGTCGCCACGTCGAGACTCGACGCCGAACCGCCCGGTCCGCTGCGTCCCCCCGTGAGGACGTAGTAGCGCTCGAGACCGGACGGGTCCGTGGGCCGGCGTGGAGCACTCATCCAGAGTGCTCCTCCAGCCGCGGAGTGGTGCCCAGGAGCTCACCCATCCTGCGGGCCAGATCCCTCATCTGATGCCCGAGCAGGCCCTGGTCGAGGCCCTCCCGGGCGAGCACTCCGAGATAGGTCTCCACACCCGCGCGGACGACGAAGAGGTGGCCGCCGTCGACCTCGATCATCGCCAGTCTGAGCTGCCCCGCGTACTTGGGGAACTGCTCGGCGACCGGCTGGGCCAGCGCCTGGAGACCGGCCACCACGGCCGCGAACCGGTCGACGTCGTCGGGGTCTTCGGCGCCGAAGGAGGTGATGGCCTTGCCGTCGCTGGAGGCCACAAGGGCGAAGAGGATCTCCGGGATGGACTCCACCAGATCGCGGAGCGCCCAGCTCACGTCGGTTCCCTGTTGCGTCATGGGACTAGTCGCTCTCTTCAGTGTGGTGCTCGGTGGATCCGCGTCCGGCGGGTGCGGTCTCCTCCTCGGTGGACTCCTCGCCGGCCTCCCGGCCGGCCGTGGCGAAGGCGGCCAGACCGGCGAACGACTCGTCCGGCGGGACGGCGACGACGCTCGACTCCTCGGTCCGCTCCGGGCGTTCGGCAGGCTCGTGCCGCGGCGTCTCGTGGCGCCTGCTGCGGCGCCGTGGCAGCCCGCCGGGCGTGGTGTCCACGGCCTCCTGGGGCTCGGCGGCCCGTTCGACGGCGGGCGCCGTGCGCACCGGTGCGGTCTCGGTGGACTGCGCCACCGGGGTCGCGGCGACGGCCGGGGCGGCGGCGGGCAGCGGGCTGAAGTACTTGTGCGGGACCACCACGACCACCGAGGTGCCGAGCCAGGGCGAGTCCGCGAAGGTGACGCGGATGCCGTAGCGGCGGGCGAGGGCGCCGACGACGCGCAGACCGATGCTGGCGTCCTCGGAGATGCCGCCGATGCCCGGTCCGGCCACGGCGCCGGTCAGCGCGTTCTCGGCCTCGCGCTTCTTCTCCTCGCTCAGGCCCTTGCCGGAGTCCTGGATCTCGATCCCGACGCCGTTGGGCACCTCCTTGCCTGAGACGAGCACGGGCTCGCTGGGCGGCGAGTAGCGGGCCGCGTTGTCCAGCAGGTGCGCGAAGATCAGCGTGAGGTGGTCCACCAGACCGCCGTCGACGCCGAGTTCGGGCAGATGACGGATCTCGACGCGGTGGAAGTCCTTGATCCGGCCGACGCCGCCGCGCACCACGCTGAGCAGCCGCTGCGGTTCCTGCCACTGCCGTCCCGGCCGGTCCGAGCCGCCGAGCACGCCGATGCTCGCGGCCAGCGAGTCGGCGGGGCCGAGCTCCTGGTCCAGCTCCATGAGCCCCCGCGCCACGGCCGGCAGCCGGCCGTGCTCGCCCTGCATCTCGTGCAGCCGGCCGCGGAGCTTGCTGGTCAGCACGTGGATACGGTTGCCGATACTGATGACGGCCTGTTCCGCGGAGGTCGAGCGGTTGAACTCCTCCTCCACGCCGATCAGCGCGGTCCTGAGCACCTTGCGCAGTTCGGCCTGGAGGTCGGCGCTGACCTTGGCGCACTGGTTGGCCTCGGGCAGCAGGTCGTCGATGGCGTCACCGGCGCGCAGCTGCTTCAGCGCCTCGGGCAGCTGCTCGTCGGCGAGCCGCGCGACGGCGGCCTGCTGGTGGGCGAGCTGGTCGCGCAGCACCTCGGTCTGGTCGGTCAGCCGGACCTCGTACGAGCTGACCTGCTCGGTGAGGCGCTCCTCGAACGCCCGTGCCTGCTCGACCAGTTGGGCCTCGTAGGTCGCGCTCTGCTCGGCGAGCCTGGCCTCGTACAGGCCGGACTGCTCGGCGAGCTGGGCCTCCAGGGAGCCGCGGTCGGCGGTGAACTTCCGTTCCAGGCCCGCCACATGCTGCTGCCACTGCTGGGAGTGCTCGGCCTGCGCGGAGCGGAAGGAGCTCTCCGACCGGCCCAACTGGGCCCGGGTGCGGACCAGCAGCCGTACACAGACGGCGCTGGCGGCGGTCGCGGCGGCGCCCGCGACCCCGGCGGCTATTCGCTCGGAGCTCATGAACGTGGCGGCAACCGTTCCGCCTCCTAAGGCCAGCGGCATCAACCACCAGCTGTACCAGGCGACAGGGGCCCGCGCCGCCGGCGGCGGAGTGGCGAGTTCCATCTGCATCCTTCGTAGCGACACGAACGAACAAGGGGGGTGTGCAAGGGGGTTCCGCACTGATCAGTGCACACCACGAGATGACGGAACGCGATCGCGTCAACTCGCAGCGCCGAACGGGAGCTTATCGGGTTTGAACCCGAAAGGATCAACCTCGTCCACTGGACGGAAGTGAGGGTTCCGTCACTCTCCGCCAGGACTGACGCCTTGTCAATCCGCGACAACTCCGATACCTACGCCTGTCCGCTGGTGACAATCTTTGATGAATTACTGACGGGTATGGTCACCGACGTGCCGAAGCGAGCCGTTGTGACGCACGACGACGGGGACGGTCCGTTCAACGCGTTGCCGCCGGACCTGCACAACCACCTCCGTCCCTTCTTCGCCGACATCACCGAGGAGGTCGTACGGGCGATCAGGACCGGGATCCCCGAATACGCCCGCCCCGCCGACGACACCTACATGCAGGGCGTGCACCGGGGCGTGGACCACGCCCTGCGGGGGTTTCTGGAGCGGATGGCGCAGCCGGACACGGACTGGGAGCCGGTGAAGGCGACGTATCGGCGCATCGGGCGCGGGGAGGCGGAGGAGGGGCGCAGCCTCGACTCGTTCCAGCAGGCGCTGCGGCTGGGGGCGCGGGTGACATGGCGGCGGGTCAACGCGCTCGTGGACGCGGATCTGCTGCCCCGCAACGTCCTCGCCGCGTTCGGTGAGGCGCTGTTCCTCCATCTGGACGAGATGGCGGCCGCGACGACCGCGGGCTACACGGAGGCGCGGCTGCACGAGGCCGGAGAGCTGCAGCAGCGGCGTTCCCGGCTGATCGACCTGCTCACCGCGGACCCGCCCGCCTCGGCGGAGGCGATAGCGGAGCTGGCGCACAGCGCGCGCTGGCCGGTGCCGAGGGCGCTGGCGGTGGTCGCGGTGGACCATCGCGCACAGCCCGGCGCGCAGCCGATCGTGGCCCCGGAGTTCCTGGCCCGCTTCGACGTCCGCCCGGCCGTGCTGGTCGTGCCCGACCCCGAGGGCCCCGGCCGGGCGCGCGCGGTGGCGGGTGCGCTGCACGGGCTGCGGGCCGCGATGGGGCCGACGGTCGCCCTGCCGGAGGGCGCGCGTTCGCTGCGCTGGGCGACCGAGGCACTGGAGCTGGTCCGGCGGGGCGTCCTGCCGAACACCGGGATGGTGCGCTGCCAGGACCACCTGGCCACCCTGCTGCTCCTGCGCGACGACGCCCTGATCGACGCACTCGCCGAGCACCGGCTGCGCCCGCTGGAGCAGGTGCGCCCGCCCCAGCGCGAGCGCCTCGCGGAGACCCTTCTGAGCTGGCTGCAGTGCGGGCACAACGCGAGCGAGGTCGCCGTACGGCTGGCCGTGCACCCGCAGACCGTGCGCTACCGGATGCGGCAGCTGGACGAGCTGTTCGGCCGCCGGCTGCACGATCCGGTGGCCCAGTTCGAGATGCAACTCGCCCTGCACGCACTGGAGTTGCGCCGGACGGCCGGACGGCCCGGCTGACGGCCGCGACCCGCTGGTATTTCATGGACAGCTGTCCAGTTATAGTGGACACCTGTCTATGAGAGGGAGCTCGGCATGGAAGCGGTCGCGAACGTTCTGGTCGGCCTGGTGGCCGCGCTGCACGTGTACATCCTCGTGATGGAGATGTTCCTGTGGCAGAAGAAGCCCGGGAAGGCGCTGCACGGGTTCGACCGGGAGATGGCGCGGGCGACCGCTCCGATGGCCGCCAACCAGGGGCTCTACAACGGGTTCCTGGCCGCCGGTCTGGTCTGGGGGCTGATCGCGGCCGACCCGACGGGCTACCGTGCCCAGGTGTTCTTCCTCTCCTGTGTCGTGGTCGCGGGCGTCTACGGCGCCGCCACCGCCAACCGCCGCATCCTCTTCGCCCAGGCCCTGCCCGGCGCGCTCGCCCTGGCCGCCGTCCTGATCGCACAGTGACCCGCCCCGCGCCCCAGGACCCCAGGGCCGCGCGTACCCGGGCGCGGCTGCGCGAGGCGCTGCTCGCGGAGTGCGCCGAGCGGCCGCTCGCGGAGGTGGGCGTGGCGGCGCTGGTGCGGCGGGCGGGCGTCGGACGGGCCACGTTCTACGTCCACTACGACGGCCTGGAGTCGCTGGCGGTCGACGCGTGCGCGGATGTCGTCCGGGAGGCGGTCGAGGCGCTGCACTCCTGGACGGGGCGGCCGGACCCGGTGCACGCGCCGCCGGCGCTCGGCGAGTTCTTCGCCTCGCTCGCCCCGCACGCGGGCCTGTACCGGGAGCTGCTCACCCCGGGCGGCGGCGGACCGCTCGGCCGGGTGCTGCACCGGGACCTGCGGGCCTACAGCCTGCGGGAGCGTCAACGCGCGGGCGCGGCGGACGCCCCGCTGGTGGCGTCGGCGGTCGCGGCCACCTTCGCCGGGGTGCTGGCCGACTGGCTGCACGGGCTGCTGGCCGGCGACGCGGCCCATATCGCCGACGACGTCTGGCAGTTGCTGGTCGCCCTGCACGCGAGCCGGTGACGGGCGGTTCACTTGCAGCCGAAGCCGTCCCTCACCCGCGGCCAGGCCTCCACACCGTGGGACGTGCGGACGTAGGCCTTCGAGGTGTCCTCGGTGAGCCACAACCGCCAGTCCCCGTAGCGGTATCCGGTGTCGTGGGCGTCGGCCGGCATCCGGGCGTCACCGTCGTACGGGGCGAGGAGGGAGCCCTCGGGCAGCACCCCGTCGGGATCGCGCGCGTACAGCCTGCCCTTCCCGCCCCCCGCGCCCAGTGACAGCAGGTGCGCCTTCTGCCAGTCGCAGTGCTCCGGGCCGGCGTTGCCGGTCACCCGGGCGACCGGCACCCGCCTGTTGTGGGTGTCGGTCCAGATCTCGTACGGCTGTGTGTCGGTGAAGCTCGCCGGGAGTTCGGCCGGATCGCAGGAGGCGCTGCTCTCCGGACCCCAACCCGGCCTGTTCCTGCGGTCCTTGGCCACGATGACGGCGACCTTGGTCCTGCCGTCCACGTCGAAGGAGTACAGGACGCGGTCCGCCTCCCCGCGCTCGACGCGGTAGCCGTGCCGGGGCACGTCCGGCTGCTGGATGTCGAAGTACGCCCGGAGCCCCTCCTCGGGGGTCGAGCCTCCGTCACCCCGGCTCCACGGGTCGCTACCGGCGCGCGAGTAGACCTCCGCGTCGCACTCCAGGGCCCGGGCGGCGGGGGCGGACAACGGGCCGCCGTAGGGCGCCGCGGGCGCGCTGCCCGCGACGACCGGGTCCTGGGCCCTCTGGGTGCCGCATGCCACCGCCGCCGACGCGACCAGTACCGTCGCCACCGCGAGTCTTCCGCGCATCCCCCACCCCTGTCCCGCTCGCTGCTTCCGGTCCTTGGACGCGGCACGGGTGCGGAACGTTCGCGAGAAGGGGCTAGGGCGTGTTGCGAAAGTCCCGCCTGCCGGGCGACGCCTGGCACGCACTCTCGCCGCACCGGGCGAAAACCCACGTACAACCAGCACGAGGGCTTCCGCCCGGCACGCCGAGAGCACGCCCCAGACGCCGCCCGGCCCGCCCTCCGGGC
>NZ_JBEXCS010000177.1:0-7565 GCF_040605395.1 Streptomyces sp. NPDC005648
GGGTAAGACCCCCGTAGTCGAAACGTCAGCACCATGTCGAGGTCGAGCGAGATCTCACCGGCCCAGCCGCTGTCGGCGGAGGGGAGGGAGGTCGTGGAGCCGGTCTGGGAGACCTTGGTGAAGCAGCCGTTGTCGGTCGTGCAGGAGGACAGACCGTAGTAGTCGCGGTAGGTCGCGAGGTCGTCCTCCGCGTTCGGGTCGTCGTACGCGTCGACGATCGCGACCGTCTCGCCGGAGCCGTCGGAGGCGGCGGCGTCGGTCAGGCCGTACGCCGACTGGATGTCCGTCGGGCCGTAGCCGGTCGGGGAGTCGGTGGAGGCGTTCGGCTTGACGGTCTTCGGGGCGATGCCCTTCAGCGCGGCCTGCTTCTCCATGAAGGCCGTGGTTCCGCCGGTGACGCGCAGGGCGTCACAGGCGGCGTACCCCTTCTTCGGGGTGGCGCCACAGGCCGCCTTCTCGTACCGCACATGGGCCTTGGCGACCTGCGCGGCCACCGTCCCGGCGCTCACCTTGTGCGCGCCCGCGTCCGTGGCGGTCGCGGCGTTCGCGTGTACGGCGGTGCCGAGACCGGCGAGCACCAGGGCTGCGGTGGCAGCGGCGGCCGAGCCGATCTTCCGCCATCTGCCGGATATGTGGGGGGAGTTGGGGGTGGACGTACGCAACGTACAGCCTCCTGAGTGAGGTTTGCAGAGGCCTGCGAGTGGGGGGTCCACCGGTGAGGTTGCCGGTGGGGGCGGCGGCCCGCGAACGACGATGACTTGTTGAGTACGTGACAAACAAGAGCGCTTCGGAATCCTGACTTCCGCATTACTGAAGTGGGGTGGGGGGATTGCGGGGCGATGGAGCGGGGATGGGCGCGGGATGGGGGCGACTTGACCCGGGGGACAGGGAACGTACAGGTTGACGCGCGTTGAGTGCGGGAGCTGAGGCTTACTCGCCAGGGGCAGGAATATGCGATAGCCGGGTGCCGTGGGGGTGTTCGAGGCTTGCTCGACCTCTGAGAGGGGGCTGGGAACGGGGCGACGGTGAAGGCTACGGCGGTGATCGTCCGGCGAGCATGCCGGCCGCCAACCTCCAGACCCTGCACGCTGCCCAGCCTGGAGGTTGGCGGCGCGCAGCAGGCAGGAGGGAGGGAGGGCCAGTTCGAGGCCTGCCATCGAGCCGATCTGCATCCAGGTGAGGGGGCTTGCCGCCGTCGGGGCCGTCTCCGCTGCCACCTGTCGGCGATCACAGATTCACAGGGCGAGGTCCCGCGCTACCGGCGGTCGGTTGAGCGGACGATGCTTGCAATCGTCGTTGATATGAACCAAAGCAGGGATATTATTTTGATTTCCTTTACCTATTTTTCGTTTAGTGGCAGATCTGGAAGCAGGTGATATTTGCTCTTTACTATTTCACGGTGCACTCATCACGAAAACTTGCTCTTTCTTTGCTTGAGTTGCGTAACTTATGGACCGTTTTGGTTGAACTGGCGGTCTCGGTCAGTGATTGACAGTCGCAATTCCGTGAGTTTCGATCACTCGGACGGTAAGAATCTTGTGAATGCAAGGTGGGGGACATGGGGCGGGGCGGGGGATTACGCCGGGCTGTCGTGGCATCGGCGCTCCTTGTGCAGTTGTTGGGCGCTGCGGGCGCGCAGGCGGTCGGTGCGAGCGCGGCGGAGTCTTCGCCGACAGCGGTTGAGAGCAGCGCAGGTGATCTGTCACCCGAGGCGGCCGCATCACAGAAGGCGGCGGTGTCCGGCTCGCCCGTCGAGGTGAGTGCAGAGACGACACCCACGCAGCTCGTCACGGCACAGCCGGACGGCACCTTCTCGGTGGAGTTCGATCCGGTGCCGGTGCGCACGGAGAAGGGGTCCGGCTGGGTGCCGGTCGACACGGATCTGCAGACGACATCGTCCGGCAAGGTTGCACCAAAGGCCGCCGCAGCGGACATCGCCTTCTCGGGAGGTGGCGCAAGCGACCCCTTGGCGAGCATCACCCAGGACGGGAAAACCTATAGCGTCGGCTCTCCGTGGACGCTGCCCACACCTACGCTGGTGGGTGCTACAGCGACATATCAGAATGTCATGCCCGGGACAGACCTGGTGGTTCAGGCCACGCCGGACGGTTTCAGTGAAAACCTGTTGGTCAAGTCGCGCGACGCAGCGCAGAACACGGACCTGACGACCATTCGGTTCCCCGTCTCGGTCGATGGTGTCTCCGCGCACGACACGCACTCCGGCGGTGCCGCCTTCGTCGACAGCCAAGGGCGGCCGGTCTTCACAACGGGTACGGCGCTGATGTACGACTCGTCGGCTGCCCCGGCCCCCGCATCGGTTAACGCATCGGCGGCGTCGTACGCTGTGACCAGTCCTGCGCGAATGAGCGCTGCCGCCGACGAAAGCGCGCTGAACGGGCCGACTCCCGGTGCCCGATCGACCGCCATGGACGTGACGGTGTCGGACGACGCACTGACTCTGAAGCCTGCACGGTCCTTCCTCGACGACCCCGGCACCACGTACCCCGTGGTGTTGGACCCTCAGACGACCAGTGCTTCCCTCTCGGGCTGGACGACGGTGTGGACGAGTTCGCCCGCGACGTCGTTCTGGAAGACCTCGCATGCGCTGGGCGTCGGCTACGACGCATGGGTGGACAACAAGAAGGCACGCTCCTTCTACCAGTTCGACACCCACACCCTCGGCGGCAAAAAGATCCTCTCGGCGACCTTCCAGGCGTTGGAACTGTGGTCGGCCAACTGCACCGCCAAAGAAGTCCAGTTGTGGCGGACCGGCTCGATCGCTTCGTCCACCACCTGGTCGAAGCAGCCGAAGTGGCAGGCTCAGGTGGACTCGCGCACCACAGCCAAGGGTTACTCGTCCTCCTGCCCAGGCGGGAACGTCGAATTCAATGCCAAGGACGCGGTGAGCTACACCGCAGGCCAGTCCTCCTCGACCACCACCCTCGGCCTGCAGGCGGCTGACGAGAGCGACCCGATCGCCTGGAAGCAGTTCGCCTCGCCCTCCGACCACAAGCCAAGCCTTTCGGTGACGTTCGTTTCCAAGCCGAGCACGCCGACCGGGGTGAAGATGTCGAATCCCAGCCTGGCGTGTGCCGCCTCTCGTTCCACGGCCGTCGTGATCCGGGACGCGACGCCGACGCTGACGGCGGCGCCGAAGTCTGCCGATGGTTCGCAGTCGACGTTGCGGCCGAACTTCGAGGTGTACAAGTACGACGCCGCCGCGACCGACCCCAAGGTCGGTTCGGGTAGCCCCTCGGCGTGGACGACGTCGGGCACGGCAGGAACGTGGACGACCCCGACGCTCACCAACGGGCAGACGTACTGGTTCCGGGCGCGTACCCAGTACGAGTATTCGTTCGATGAGAAGACCGGGGACATGTATTCGGACTGGTCCACGGGATGCTGGTTCACGATCGACACATCGCGTCCAGTACAGCCGGATGTCGACTCGACGAACTATCAGCAGTGCGCGAGCCCCGACGCTCCGGACGTCTGCACGGCCTACGGCGGCGTGGGCGCGCCGGGTTCGTTCACGCTCAAGGCCAACGGAGCCTCGGACGTCGTGAAGTTCACGTACCAGCTGAACGACAACCCCGTCCGGACCAAGACGTTCACGAGCGCCACCACCAGTTACACGCTGTCCCTGGCGCCCGACGTACGCGGGCTGAACACCCTGACCGTCCAGACCTGGGACTCGGCGGGCAACGGATCGGCCAGCTACACCTACTCCTTCAAGGTCGCGCCGGGTGCCGGCCCGGTCGATCAGTGGTCGATGGACGAAGGCACCGGCTCCACTGCGGCTGACTCCGTGAACGGCAAGAACGCGACCCTCAAGGGCGGAGCAGCCTGGAGTGACAAGGCCCGGCTCGGCAAGGCCCTTCAGGGCGACGGCACGGCCGCATACGCCACCACGGACTCCTCTGCGCTGGACACGACGAAGAGCTTCACGGTGGCCGCCTGGGTCCGGCTGACCGGCAACGCCCACAATGCCGTGGCCGTCGCGCAGTCGGGAATCAACGGGTCGGCGTTCGCGCTGTATTACTCGACCGCCTATCAGGCGTGGATCTTCAACAGGTACACCTCGGATGTCGCCTCGCCGACCATCGTCCGCTCCATCTCGACCATGGCCCCGGCAGTCGGCGTCTGGACCCATCTGATGGGTGTGTACGACGCACAGGAGCAGACCATCCAGCTCTTTGTGAACGGCGTGCCACAAGGCGATCCGGTCGCCTTCACCACTCCCTGGCAGGCCACCGGTGGGTTGCAGATCGCCCGCGGTCAGGCGGGCGCCACCTTCACCGACTACTTCTCGGGACAGGTGGACGAGGTGACCGCCTGGAACCGGATCTTGTCCGAGGAGGAGATCGCCGACCTCCAGGCGATGACGAACGCGAGCACGGGCCACGCGCAGCCGGCTCTCGCTGCGGACTGGGGGATGGAGGAGACCTCAGGCACGGCGGCCGCGGACTCCTCCGGGTACGGCCACACCGTCACCGTCGCCTCCGGAGGAACCTGGACCACCGACACCGATGGCGGCAAAGGCAACGTCCTTTCCCTGAACGGAACTTCGACTGCGAATGCCACGGCCACCGGTCCGATCGTGGACTCCCAGGGCGACTTCACCGTGGCGGCCTGGGCCAACCTCGACACGGATGCGCTGTCCGACACGAGCGTGGCCCATCACATGAGGATCGCCACCCAGTCCGGCGGCGTACGCGACTCCTGGGGCCTGTGGTACGACCAGGCAGTCGGCTCCAAACAGGGAATGTGGGTCTTCGGCCGCACCAGCGCCGACAGCACCAGCGCCTCGGTCGTCAAGGTCCCTGCCGACATCGCATCGGCCCAACTCGTCGACCCGGGTACCTGGACGCTCTTGACCGGCGTATACGACGGTGCCCACCACCAGCTGTTCCTCTACGTCAACGGAGTCCGCCAAGGGGCTCAGGGCGACACCGACACCGAAGACAGCACAGGGGACGGCGTTGTCTTCGACGCGCCCTGGCAAGCCACCGGCACCTTCAACATCGGCCGCGGGCGGATCAGCACTGGTGCGTACAGCGACTACGCCCACAGCCTCGTGGACGACGTACGGGCGTGGACGGGCGTCATGTCCGACACCGACATCAACGAGATGTACAACACCGAAGTGCCCATCCCGCTGTAGCAGGTCCCGCCAACTGGCGGACGAGACCGACCCTCAGCAGACTTTCACACGAAACGGGAGAGCAGTCATGGATGGGCTACGGCGGACACGGCTGTGGGTCGTCGCTGTCACCACGAGCGCCCTGGTGGCCACGGGACTGGGCACCGCCCCGGCGGTGTGGGCAACCCAGCCGCACGGGCACCACACGGTGCACGCTCCAGATGTCAAGAACGGCACCGCCGTGCCCTTCAAGGCCAAGAAGGCCATGAGAAAGGACCCGGCCAAGGCGGCAGCCGCCCGCACCGCCAGGCAGGTCACGCAGCCGACCCACTGGCCTACGACGTCCGCCGTCACCATGTCCGTGACGGCCAAGAAGTCCCGTGCCAAAGCAACTTCGGTGGGCGGCCTGCCGGTGAAGGTGAGCTCGCCGGCCACCGGTGCGACTCCGGCCAAGGTGGCGGTCAAGGTGGCTGCACACCGCACCGCGGCCGCCCTGGGCGTCAACGGCACCGTGCTGTCTCTCGCCCGCGCCGACGGGAGACAGGGAACGGGCAAGACCCGGCTGACCCTGGACTACTCCGGCTTCGCCCACGCCTACGGCGGTGACTACGCCTCCCGGCTGACCTTGATGCGTTTGCCCGCCTGCGCGCTCACCACTCCGAGCGTGAAGAAGTGCCAGGCCAAGACCCCGATTGCCACGCAGAACGACGTCGCACACCACACCCTCACGGCCACCACCACCCTCAGTGCCTCCGCCGTGACCGCTCTGGCCGCGACCGCCGCCGCCAAGTCCGGCGCCGGTTCCTACCAGGCATCCTCGCTCAACCCGTCTGCTTCATGGGGCGCGGGTGGTTCCAGCGGTGACTTCACCTGGTCGTACCCTCTGGCTGTGCCGCCGTCCAACGGTGGCCCGGCACCCAACCTGGCCATCACCTACGACGCGCAGAGCGTCGACGGACGTCTGCCGTCCACCAACAACCAGCCGTCCTGGATCGGCGAGGGTTTCGACCTGAACACCGGTTACATCGAGCGGTCGTACGACTCTTGCGACGATGACGGTCAGTCCGGCAAGAACGACGAGTGCTGGGCGAACGACAACGCCACCTTGGTGCTCGGCGGCAAGTCCAGCCCGCTCATCAAGGACAAGACCACCGGCGACTGGCACCCCAAGACCGACGATGGAGAGCGCGTCACCCATTCCACCGGTGCCACGAACGGCGACAACGACGGCGAGTACTGGACGGTCACCACTGCGGACGGAACCCAGTACGTCTTCGGCAAGAACCGCCTGCCAGGCTGGGCCACCGGCAACCCCGTCACCAACTCGGTTGACACGGTTCCTGTGTTCGGCGACGACTCGGGCGAGCCCGGATACGACCAGGGCACCGCCTTCTCCGGCCGGGCACTCACCCAGGCCTGGCGCTGGAACCTGGACTACGTGGTGGACCCGCACGGCAACGCGATGTCGTACTGGTACACCAAGGAGACCAACTACTACGCCAAGAACGGCACGACTACCGACAACGGCACCGTCTACGACCGCGCCAGCTACCTCAGCCGGATCGACTACGGCATCACCTCCTCCACCGTCTTCGGCACTGCCCCCGAGAAGGTCTCCTTCACCACGGCCGAACGCTGTCTGGTGACCAGCAGCGAGGACTGCTCCTCCCTCGCCTCCGGCACCGCCGCACACTGGCCGGACGTGCCGTTCGACCAGATCTGCGCCTCCGGCAAGGTGTGCAGCGCGACCGGGCCGACCTTCTTCTCCCGCAAGCGCCTCACCGGCGTCACCACCAGCATCTGGGACGCGAGCCTGTCCACCCCTGGCTATCGAGACGTCGATGGTTGGGCGCTCGACCAGTCCTTCCCCGACCCCGGCGACGGCACATCCGCCGGCCTGTGGCTGAAGTCCATCACCCGTACCGGCAAGGACGGCGCCACCACCGCAATGCCGCCGGTCACCTTTGCCGGCGTACAGCTCTTCAACCGTGTCGACACCACACACGACGATGTCGCCGCGCTGGTCAAGTGGCGTGTTCGCACAATCACTTCGGAGACGGGCTCGATCCTCACCGTCAACTACTCCGACCCGGAGTGCGTCGCGGGCACCACCATGCCCACCAGCCCGGACTCCGACAAACTTCTCTGCTTCCCCACCTACTGGCAGCCGCCGTACACGTCGGATCCACAACTGGACTGGTTCCACAAGTACGTCGTCAAACAGATCACAGAATCGTCGGACTTCGCCGGAGCCGCCCCGCTCAAGGAGACCGACTACACCTACAGCGGCACACCCGCCTGGCACTATGACAGCGACAATGTCACCACGGGCGTTTCCCCTTGAGCGTGGACACCCTGATCATTGGATCGTGATGATCCATAGGACAGGAGTTCCCGTTGGGGACGTCGAAGTACTCGCCTG
>NZ_JBEXCS010000178.1:0-7548 GCF_040605395.1 Streptomyces sp. NPDC005648
GACGGATACCCCCCGGCCCGGCCCCGACTCACCCACCACCCCTAGGCGCTACACAAGCCCCCACCCAACCCCCGCCGGCGCCGCAGGCATCCACCCACCGTCTCGTACCCTTGTGCCCGTGCAGGAACGACACGACGCCCCCCTCGCCCCGCTGACCACCTTCCGACTCGGCGGCCCCGCCACCCGCCTCGTCACGGCCGAAACCGACGCCGAGGTGATCGCCGCCGTCCGCGAGGCCGACGACGCCGGCACCCCGCTCCTGCTCATCGGCGGCGGTTCCAACCTGGTCATCGGGGACAAGGGCTTCGCGGGCACCGCCCTCGTCATCGCCACCCAGGGCTTCGAACTCCACGGCACCAACCTGGAACTCGCCGCCGGCGAGATCTGGACCGACGCCGTCGCCCGCACCGTAGAAGCAGGCCTCGCCGGCGTCGAATGCCTCGCCGGCATCCCCGGCTCCGCAGGCGCGACCCCCATCCAGAACGTCGGCGCCTACGGCCAAGAGGTCTCCTCGACGATCACCGAGGTGATCGCCTACGACCGCACCACCCACCACACGGTCACCCTCACCAACGAGGACTGCGCCTTCTCCTACCGCCACAGCCGCTTCAAGGCCGACCCCGACCGCTACGTAGTCCTCCGCGTCCGCTTCCACCTCGAAGACGCCACCGGCCTCTCCGCCCCCCTCAAATACGCCGAAACCGCCCGAGCTCTCGGAGTCGAACCCGGCGACCGAGTCCCCCTCGCCGCGGCCCGGGAGGCCGTACTCAAGCTCCGCTCGGGCAAGGGCATGGTCCTCGACCCCGAGGACCACGACACCTGGTCGGCCGGCTCCTTCTTCACCAACCCGATCCTCACCGACACCGACTTCGCCACCTTCCACGCGCGCGTGAAGCAGCACCTCGGCCCCGACACCGAACCCCCCGCCTACCCCGCGGGCCCCGGCCACACCAAGACCTCCGCCGCCTGGCTGATCGACAAGGCGGGCTTCACCAAGGGCTACGGCAGCGGCCCGGCCCGCATCTCCACCAAGCACACCCTCGCCCTCACCAACAGAGGCGACGCCACCACCGAGGACCTCCTCACCCTCGCCCGCGAGGTGGTCGCAGGCGTCCACGAGACCTTCGGCATCACGCTGGTCAACGAGCCGGTGACGGTGGGCGTGTCCCTCTAGATCGACGAAATCCGCGTTGCCGACGACCCGGCCCACCCCCGACCCTGATGCCATGAGGCATCACATATGCGCCTGAGGCTGCAGGAGTTCCGCCCCAGAACAGGCCCGCACGAACACCGGGTCGTCCAGCCGAGACACCCCCTGCGTCACACCTCCCTGACCGCCCCGGACCCCGTCGGCCTGCTGCTGGGCGACCACGACGGCCTGAACCACCTGGCGGGACTGTTCTCCTTCGCCGCCTACTCCCGCCACACGATCGTCCACGTCCCGCTGCGCGACGGAGTCCCGCCCGACGAGGGCTGGGGAGAACGGGTCGACCTCGTCCTGGCCCACCGCACCCTCGGCCTGCGCGCCGCCCAGTGGCCCGAACTGCGCCGGAAGCTCACGCGCGGAATGTCCACCCGCGGAACACCCACGCGCGGAACACCCACGCGCGGAACACCCACGCGCGGAACACCCACCCGCGGCGCCCCGCTGACCGTACACACGGACGAAGCCCGCACCGCCCGGGACGCGGAGTCCTCGAGCGCACGCCGTTCGCACGTGAACGCCCGGGACAAGCTGCGGCACGCCACCCACGCCCGGACGTTGTTCCTGTTCGGCGACCAGGAGGTCTTCGCCCAGCTGGCCACCGACTTCGCCTACGCGGCCGGCTGGGGGCCGCGTGAGAAGCGCGTCGCCGAGGGGCACATGGCGTTCATGACGGCCCTCATCCTGCCCGAGCCGAGGGGGAGTGGCGGGCACCCCCTGGAGGTGGACATCTGCTTCAAGGCGTATCCGCCCTACGCCCACTTCAGACGCCCGGGCGAGCCAGCCATTCGTCGACGCCGGTCAGCAACCTCGCCTTGACGTCCTCCGGCGCCGCCGACCCCCGTACCGACTGCCGGGCCAGCTCCGCCAGCTCCTCGTCGGTGAAGGCGTGGTGGCGGCGCGCGATCTCGTACTGGGCGGCGAGCCGGGAGCCGAACAGCAGCGGGTCGTCGGCGCCCAGAGCCATCGGCACACCCGCCTCGTACAAGGTCCGCAGCGGCACGTCCTCGGGCTTCTCGTACACGCCCAGGGCCACGTTCGAGGCAGGGCACACCTCGCAGGTCACCCCCCGCTCGGCCAGCCGTCGCATCAGCCGCGGATCCTCGGCCGCCCGCACGCCGTGCCCGATCCGGCCGGCGTGCAGGTCGTCCAGGCAGTCCCGCACCGACGACGGCCCGGTCAGCTCGCCACCGTGCGGCGCCGACAGCAGACCGCCCTCCCGGGCGATGTGGAAGGCGCGGTCGAAGTCCCGGGCCATACCGCGGCGTTCGTCATTGGAGAGACCGAAACCGACCACACCCCGGTCCGCGTACCGCACCGCCAGCCGGGCCAGCGTGCGCGCGTCCAGGGGATGCTTCATCCGGTTCGCGGCGACGAGCACCCGCATTCCGAGTCCCGTCTCCCGCGAGGTGGTCTCCACCGCGTCCAGGATGATCTCCAGCGCGGGGATCAACCCGCCCAGCCGAGGCGCGTACGACGTCGGGTCGACCTGGATCTCCAGCCACCCCGAGCCGTCGCGCACATCCTCCTCGGCCGCCTCCCGCACCAGCCGCCGGATGTCGTCCGGCTCCCTGAGGCACGAACGGGCGGCGTCGTACAGCCGCTGGAACCGGAACCAGCCGCGCTCGTCGGTGGCCCGCAGTTTCGGGGGTTCCCCGCTGGTCAGTGCGTCGACCAGCGCCTCGGGGAGCCGCACCCCGTACTTGTCGGCCAGTTCCAGGACCGTCGCCGGCCGCATCGAGCCGGTGAAGTGCAGGTGCAGATGGGCTTTCGGCAGCTCAGAGACATCACGTACGTGCTCCATCCCAGGATCCTGCCGTACGTCACGGGCGTCCCGGTAGCGGATTCCCCTTTAGTGGTCTTGCTCGCACAAACAAAGGGGTCACCTCCGAAAAAATCGGAAGTGACCCCCGCGACAGGCCAGGACCTCAGTCCCGCGCCTCCGCCAGCAGCTTCTGGATGCGGCTGACGCCCTCGACGAGATCCTCGTCACCCAGGGCGTACGACAGCCGCAGATAGCCCGGCGTGCCGAAGGCCTCGCCCGGGACGACCGCGACCTCGGCCTCCTCCAGGATGAGCGCGGCCAGCTCGACCGAGTCCTGCGGGCGCTTGCCGCGGATCTCCTTGCCGATCAGCGCCTTGACCGACGGGTACGCGTAGAAGGCGCCCTCGGGCTCGGGGCAGACGACACCGTCGATCTCGTTGAGCATGCGGACGATCGTCTTGCGGCGGCGGTCGAACGCCTCCCGCATCTCCGCCACGGCGGTCAGATCGCCGGAGACGGCGGCCAGGGCGGCGACCTGGGCGACGTTCGACACGTTCGACGTGGCGTGCGACTGCAGGTTGGTCGCGGCCTTGACGACGTCCTTCGGGCCGATGACCCAGCCCACGCGCCAGCCGGTCATGGCGTACGTCTTGGCGACACCGTTGACCACGACGCACTTGTCGCGCAGTTCGGGCAGCAGGGCCGGGAGGGAGACGGCGGTGGCGTCGCCGTAGACCAGGTGCTCGTAGATCTCGTCGGTCAGCACCCACAGGCCGTGTTCGACGGCCCAGCGGCCGATCGCCTCGGTCTCGGCCTCGGAGTACACGGCGCCGGTGGGGTTCGACGGTGACACGAAGAGGACGACCTTCGTGTTCTCGGTGCGAGCGGCCTCCAGCTGTTCCACGGAGACCCGGTAGCCGGTCGTCTCGTCCGCGACGACCTCGACCGGGACACCGCCGGCGAGACGGATGGACTCCGGGTACGTCGTCCAGTACGGCGCCGGGACGATGACCTCGTCGCCCGGGTCGAGGATCGCGGCGAAGGCCTCGTAGATCGCCTGCTTGCCGCCGTTGGTGACGAGGATCTGCGAGACGTCGGGCTCCCAGCCGGAGTCGCGCAGCGTCTTCGCGGCGATCGCGGCCTTCAGCTCGGGCAGACCGCCGGCCGGCGTGTACCGGTGGTACTTCGGGTTCGAGCAGGCCTCGACGGCCGCCTGGACGATGTAGTCCGGCGTCGGGAAGTCCGGCTCACCGGCGCCGAAGCCGATCACCGGACGCCCGGCGGCCTTGAGGGCCTTGGCCTTGGCGTCCACGGCGAGGGTGGCGGACTCGGAGATCGCGCCGACTCGGGCGGAGACCCGGCGCTCGGTGGGAGGGGTTGCAGCGCTCATGGGGCCCATCGTTCCAGACCCGAAACCGGCCCGGCACGCGGGTTTCACAGACTGAACATGTGGGGATCGGCGACTGAACACGTGTCCGGATTCGCACGATGGCCTGGTGATCTTCCACCGGTTTCGCGACGATCTTCCTTCCCCAAGGCCCCTACGGGCGCTTTCTGTTCGACGGAGGGCTTCGGACCACGTACACTCTCACCTCGTTGGCCTTCAGCAGCCGCGCCGCGAGCGGTGCACACCGAGCACCCGGTCGGATGCGGTACGTTGGGGGACACCACAAAGGGTCGTAGCTCAATTGGTAGAGCACCGGTCTCCAAAACCGGCGGTTGGGGGTTCAAGTCCCTCCGGCCCTGCTACACACACCTTCGCCAGGATGTGTGCGCATGTACGTACAGCAATGCACCGCCGTGCGGCTCAGACCGGGCGCGGCACGGCCACGACCCGGGAACAGGTGAGGACGAATGGCGGACGCCGTGGGCTCCATCGACACGCCTGACGCCCAGGACGAGGCGCAGGAGACGAAGAAGGCCCGCAAGGGCGGCAAGCGGGCCAAGAAGGGCCCGTTCAAGCGGCTTGCCATTTTCTACCGTCAGGTCATCGCAGAGCTTCGCAAGGTCGTCTGGCCCACGCGTAACCAGCTGACGACGTACACGACCGTGGTGATCGTCTTCGTCGTCATCATGATCGGCCTGGTGACCGTGATTGACTATGGACTCAGCCACGCCGCGAAGTACGTCTTCGGCTGAGCCGAGAGCGAAGGGCGCCGCGGTTACCGGCGCCCCTTTCGCATGTTCCACCCCTATGTATCCAGGAAGAAGCAGCCACCGTGTCTGAGCAGAACCTGAACGACGCCATCGAGCCCGACGAGTCTGTCGATGACGAGCTCGACATCGTCGAAGGCGCGGACGACGACCTGGACGAGTTCGAGGCTGCCGACGCCGAGGCCGGGGAGCCCGCCGAGGAGGACGCCGTCCACGTCGTGGACGAGAACGCCGACGTCGAGGACGAGGACGCCGAGGAAGCGGCAGCCGAGGAGGAGGCCGAGCCGGCCGAGCCCGTCGACCCCGTTCAGGCTCTCCGCGACGAGCTGCGTGTCCTTCCCGGTGAGTGGTACGTCATCCACACGTACGCCGGTTACGAGAACCGCGTGAAGACCAACCTGGAGCAGCGCGCCGTCTCGCTGAACGTCGAGGACTACATCTTCCAGGCCGAGGTGCCGCAGGAAGAGGTCGTCCAGATCAAGAACGGCGACCGCAAGACGATCAAGCAGAACAAGCTGCCGGGTTACGTCCTGGTCCGGATGGACCTCACCAACGAGTCCTGGGGTGTCGTCCGCAACACCCCGGGCGTCACCGGCTTCGTGGGCAACGCCTACGACCCCTACCCGCTGACCCTGGACGAGATCGTCAAGATGCTCGCTCCGGAGGCCGAGGAGAAGGCCGCCCGTGAGGCCGCCGAGGCCGAGGGCAAGCCCGTTCCGCAGCGCAAGGTCGAGGTCCAGGTGCTGGACTTCGAGGTGGGCGACTCGGTCACCGTCACCGACGGCCCGTTCGCCACGCTGCAGGCGACGATCAACGAGATCAACCCCGACTCCAAGAAGGTCAAGGGCCTCGTCGAGATCTTCGGTCGCGAGACGCCGGTCGAGCTGTCGTTCGACCAGATCCAGAAGAACTAGTTCCCAAGCCAGTTCTTCCGGCTTCCAGAAGAGCTTCCGGCCAGGTCAGGCAAGCGCTCGATCGCTCGCCTGACCTGCTCGGTTTTTGGCCGCGCATCTATACCCGCTATCGTTGTGCGGTATGCCTGCGTTCGGGTGGTCCTCGCGCGCAGGCAGGACCCGAATCGAAAGGACCCGGAGAGTAATGCCTCCCAAGAAGAAGAAGGTCACGGGGCTCATCAAGCTCCAGATCAACGCCGGTGCGGCGAACCCGGCCCCGCCGGTCGGCCCCGCGCTGGGTCAGCACGGCGTCAACATCATGGAGTTCTGCAAGGCGTACAACGCCGCGACCGAGTCGCAGCGTGGCTGGGTGATCCCGGTGGAGATCACGGTCTACGAGGACCGCTCCTTCACCTTCGTCACCAAGACGCCGCCGGCCGCGAAGATGATCCTCAAGGCCGCGGGAGTGGAGAAGGGCTCCGGCGAGCCGCACAAGACCAAGGTCGCCAAGATCACCGAGGCGCAGGTCCGCGAGATCGCCACGACCAAGCTCCCCGACCTCAACGCCAACGACCTGGACGCCGCGTCGAAGATCATCGCCGGCACCGCCCGCTCCATGGGCATCACGGTCGAGGGCTGAGCCCCACCCCCCGTACATCAAGCAGAAGTGGCAGGGCCGGCTCGGCCCGTACCACGACTCCTCAGCACACACAGGAGAAGTAGTGAGCAAGCGCAGCAAGGCGCTCCGCGCTGCGGACGAGAAGATCGACCGGGAGAAGCTGTACGCCCCGCTCGAGGCCGTCCGTCTCGCCAAGGAGACCTCCACGACCAAGTTCGACGGCACCGTCGAGGTCGCCTTCCGTCTGGGTGTCGACCCGCGCAAGGCCGACCAGATGGTCCGTGGCACCGTGAACCTTCCGCACGGCACCGGTAAGACCGCCCGGGTCCTGGTCTTCGCGACCGGTGACCGTGCCGAGGCCGCGCGTGCCGCGGGCGCCGACATCGTCGGCGCCGACGAGCTGATCGACGAGGTCTCGAAGGGCCGCCTGGACTTCGACGCCGTCGTCGCCACCCCGGACCTCATGGGCAAGGTCGGCCGCCTCGGCCGTGTGCTCGGTCCCCGTGGTCTCATGCCGAACCCCAAGACCGGCACCGTGACCCCGGACGTGACGAAGGCCGTCAACGACATCAAGGGCGGCAAGATCGAGTTCCGCGTCGACAAGCACTCGAACCTGCACTTCATCATCGGCAAGACGTCCTTCGAGGACGACAAGCTGGTGGAGAACTACGGCGCCGCGCTGGAGGAGATCCTCCGTCTGAAGCCGTCCGCCGCCAAGGGTCGCTACATCAAGAAGGCCGCGGTCTCCACCACCATGGGCCCCGGCATCCCGGTGGACCCGAACCGCACCCGCAACCTCCTCGTCGAGGAGGACCCGGCCGCCGTCTGAGCCCCGCGCTCACCCCGCTTCGCGGCCTCCGTGATCGCGCCCTCCAGCAGGGCCTCGAAGACCCCGGCGTCCCTCCACTGCTGG
>NZ_JBEXCS010000179.1:0-7288 GCF_040605395.1 Streptomyces sp. NPDC005648
CTAGGGTGTGTTGCGAAAGTCCCGTCGTCCGCCCGGAGGGCGGGCCGGGCGGCGTCTGGGCGTGCTCTCGGCGTGCCGGGCGGCGAGCGGCAGGCGGGACTTTCGCAACCCGCCCTGGCCGCCCCGTGCCCCTTTGTCCCGCCCCGGACCCTTACCGGCCGCCGTACGACCGGTAGAGGTGTTCGATTTGCGCCGCCAGGGCGTCGCGGCGCCGGGCGACGGCCGCCAGCTCGTCCTGGTGTGCGTGGATCGCCACCCGCTGGTACGCGGACTCCACGGCGAACCACGTCCCCACCAGGTTCGTCCGCGTCTTGCACACGACATCCGTCTCGGCCCGCGCGATCTCGGCGCGGGTCGGGGCCGGTGCGTCCATGGACGGGACGGCCGCCGCGTGAAGAGGATCGCGGATCCGGTAACCACGGGCGCTCATGCACCTCGACCACGCGCGCACGACCGCCTCGACCCGCGGGTCGGCCTCGGAGCGGCCGAAGCTGTCCGCCTTGATGGCGGCGACGATTCCGTCCGCCGAGGTCCCCGGGCCCTGAAGCTCGTCGAGACCGGTGCCCGCCGGCGTCTGCGGCGCGCCCAGACAGCCCCCCGGGGGCACGGCGCGGCCGTGGTGGCGGACCACGCGCCGGCCCGAGCCGTCGACTCCGGTGAGGAGCGCGCGCACCACGGGCGGGAGACGGCCCTTGACCGGCGAGACGGCCCGGGCGGCGGCCGGGCCGCCCGGGCGGGGCACGTGATACCCCCACACCCGGACGCTGCGGGCCTCGGTGACCCCATAGCGCCGGAACAGCACCGTGAAGGCGTTCTCGGCCGTCCCGTGCCGCACGGGACGCACACCGGCGGGGTAGGAGAGGCCGAAGCCGCGCATGCACGCGCTGACCGCCGCACTGCGCACCCAGTCCTCCTGCACGGACTGATAGGGCGTCAGCATGTAGGCCTCGACGGGCAGATGGAGTCCCTCGACGCTGGTCACCACGGGAACCGCCGTCGTGGAGGGCGGGTTCCGGGGAGGGCCGGTAGCCGAGGACTGGCACGAGGTGACCGCGAGGGCCACCGCCGCCGCGCAGCCCGCCAGGGCCCAACGGGTTCTACGCCATACGGTCATCGCTTCCTCTTCCGCGTCCGGGGGAGGGGCTCGCCCGCGCCGGACGGCACGGACAAGCCCCCTGACGATCTGTCAGCCGATGCCGACACCGGGGCAGTTGGTGGAATCGTCCACGGCGATCGACGCCTCGTTGTTGCGCAACTGCGGGACGGAACCGGAGCTGTTGGCGGAGGTGAGGTTTCCGCCCCGGTTGCCGTTGTTCATCCAGTTGGAGTTCCCGGTGTATCCGGGGGAGACCCAGATGCCGACATGGCAGCCGCTGCCGTTGGCGGCGGAGGCCGCGTCGTTGCGCACCGGGTGGCTGGTGCCAGTGAAGTCGCCGCTGATGGTGGAGACGGCGGTGGCGGTGTAGGCCTTGGTGCCGCCGGTGTGGTCGGGCGAGTAGTACAGGCAGAAGTAGTAGACGCTGCCCGTGTTGCAACTGGACGGGCTGGCGAAGCCGTTCGAGCCGTCGATGACCGCGCTCGACGCACTGGCCTGTGTGGCCAGTCCGCCGAGTGCGAGGGCCGCGGCCGCGCCCGCCATACCGATACGGGCGGTGATCCTACGGGTGAGCAGCACTGTCTCCTCCGATGCGATGGATTCGGGTGCCGAGGTCACCGGCCGCTGTCGCCGGTGGGCACGCCCCTCACTCTCGCGTCGAGGGCGCCGCGGGTCATGGACGCCCGGTGCACACTCCCGGACGCCCCGTGCACAGTGCCGGCGGCATACCGCCGCCAGTCGCGGGGTGTCATCCCGTAGGCGGCGCGGAACTGGCGGCTGAACTGCTCGGGGTGGGTGAAGCCCCAGCGGGCGGCGACGGCGTGGATCGGCTCGTGGTGGCGATGGAGGTCGGACAGGTCCCGGCGGCAGCGTTCGAGCCGGCGCAGTCTGATCCAGGCGCCGATGGTGCTGCCCTGCTGCTCGAACAGCCGATGGAGATAGCGCAGCGAGATGTGGTGCGCCGACGCCACGCTCGAAGGGGAGAGCCCCGGGTCGCCCAGGTGCCGCTCGATGAAGGCGTGGATGCGGCCCATCAGCACCTCCCGGCCGGTCTCCGCCGGCAGCCGGTCGCCGAGGTCGAGGTGGTGTGCGAGGAACGCCGTCGCCAGATCGAGGGTGACGGACCCGAGCCGTGCCGCGTCCTGGGGGCTCCAGCGCCGTGACCCCGTGACCAGGCCTTCCAGGAACGGCCGCAGCACCGCGCCGATGCCGCCGTCCCCCGGCAGACGTCTGCCGAGCAGGGTACGGGTCCTGTCCGGTGGAAGGAGCACCGCGGCCACCGGAAGGTGCACGACCGCGAGGCCGGCCGTGCCGCGGTCGGTCCCGGCCCAGGCGTCGTAGGGCCGTGAGGTGTCGTAGAGGAGGAAGTCGCCACGGCCCAGACCGGTGTCGTGCCCGTAGCCCGACATGCCCGTCGTGCCGTGCGTGACCAGTGCGAGCCCGAAGGTCTCCGGGTCCGACCGGCGGATCAGGGCCGGAGTGCGGCGCGAGCGCAGCGCGGGGACGGACAGCGCGGAGACCCGCGCCACGCCCAGGTCGAGGAACAGGGCGCTGGCCCTGAAGTCGTCGGCGCGGCCGCTGCTCAGGCGGGTCGGTGCCAAGGTGCGGTCCACCAGGTCGCACCACCAGTCGAACCGGTCCGACCGCGGTAAGTCCTCGCTGCGTACGGTTGTCACGATCACCCTGAGTCCCTCTTCCCCCGGCCGCCCCCTGCGGCACCCCGCACAGGATGTCGGCAGGGAGGGGGCCGCGGAATCGACCACAGGTCACAGACGTGGGTAAACCTCTGCGGTAGTCGCGCGGGACGTACTTCTCAGGGCTGATCGCATTCGAGCCAGGCGGGGCCGGGCCGCTCGGTGCCGGGCGCCGGGTGTCTCACCGGCCGTTCTGCTCGGCCTGCGCCTGCTGTTCGGCGACGGCCTTGCGGACCTCGTCCATGTCCAGCTTGCGCGCCTGTCCGATGACGTCCGTCAGGGCCGCCTCGGGCAGGGCGCCCGGCTGCGCGAACACGGCGACCTGGTCGCGGACGATCATCAGCGTCGGGATCGACTGGATGCCGAAGGCCGCGGCCAGCTCCGGCTGCGCCTCGGTGTCGATCTTGCCGAACACCAGGTCCGGGTTCTCCTCGGCCGCCTTCTCGTACACCGGCGCGAACTGACGGCACGGCCCGCACCAGGACGCCCAGAAGTCGATCAGGACGAAGTCGTTGTCCGTGACCGTCTGGTCGAAGTTCTCCTTGGTGAGCTCCACGGTGCTGCTCATGACCTGAATTCCCTCTTCCTGCTGTCGGGGCGAAGCCGTCGGCACAACGCGGCCGGCCGGTCGCGTATTCCGCGCCCCTACCCGTGTGGCCCGAGGCCACACCACCCACCAGACTGACCCCATGACGGAAACGGAAACCATCGCGTACGACGTCGTGGTGCTCGGGGCCGGGCCCGTGGGGGAGAACGTCGCCGACCGCACCCGCGCGGCCGGCCTGTCCACCGCGGTCGTGGAGAGCGAACTGGTCGGCGGCGAGTGCTCCTACTGGGCCTGCATCCCCAGCAAGGCCCTGCTGCGCCCGGTCATCGCCCGCGCCGACGCCCGCCGCGTACCCGGACTGCGCCAGTCGGTGCAGGGCCCCCTGGACGCCGAGGCGGTCCTCGCCCATCGCAACTACTACACCTCCGACTGGCACGACGACGGCGCGGCCCAGTGGCTCGACGGCATCGGCGCCGACCTGTACCGCGGCCACGGCCGGCTGACCGGTCCGCGCACGGTGACCGTCACCGGCTCGGACGGCACCCGCAAGGTGCTCACCGCGCGGCACGCCGTCGCCGTCTGCACCGGGACCGACGCCGTGCTGCCCGATCTGCCGGACCTGGCCGAGATCAAGCCATGGACCAGCAGGGACGCGACGAGCGCGCAGCAGGTGCCCGGGCGGCTCGTGGTGGTCGGCGGGGGAGTGGTCGCCACCGAGATGGCCACCGCCTGGCAGGCGCTCGGCGCGCGGGTCACCCTCCTGGTCCGAGGCAAGGGCCTGCTGAACCGAATGGAGCCGTTCGCCGGAGAGCTGGTCGCCGAGGCCCTCACCGAGGCCGGCGCGGACGTCCGCACCGGTACCTCGGTCGAGTCGGTGACCCGAGAGAACGGCACGGTCGTGGTGGTCACCGACGCCGGTGACCGCATCGAGGCCGACGAGATCCTCTTCGCCACCGGCCGCAAGCCCCGCACGGACGACATCGGCCTCGACACGGTCGGCCTCGAACCGGGCGGCTGGCTGCCGGTCGACGACAGCCTCCGGGTGACGGGCAGCGACTGGCTCTACGCCGTCGGCGACGTCAACCACCGCGCCCTCCTCACCCACCAGGGCAAGTACCAGGCCCGTATCGCGGGCGCCGCCATCGCCGCCCGCGCCATGGGCACACCGATCCTGGAGTCGGACCCGTGGGGCGCCCACGCCGCCACCGCCGACCACCACGCCGTCCCCCAGGTCGTCTTCACCGACCCCGAGGCGGCCGCCGTCGGCCTCTCCCTCGCCGAGGCGGAACAGGCCGGACTGCGGGTGCGGGCCGTGGACGTCGACATGACGTCCGCGTCCGGCGCGGGCCTGTACGCCGACGGCTACAAGGGCCGCGCCCGTATGGTCGTCGACGTCGAGGCGGAGATCCTGCGCGGTGTGACCTTCGTCGGCCCCGGTGTCGGCGAACTCATCCACTCCGCCACCGTCGCGGTCGCCGGCCAGGTCCCGATCGGCCGCCTGTGGCACGCGGTCCCGTCGTTCCCGACCATCAGCGAGGTCTGGCTGCGGCTGCTGGAGGCGTACCGGGACAACTGACCGGCAGGGGAAGGGACTTCCTTCCGAGGAACGTGACGCGCTACGGCAGCTCGAAGCCGAGTGCCTCCGCGGCCCGGTCCGGTGCCGGCTGCGCCCACCGCTCCGCCATCGCCTGGTTGGAGGAGAGCGAGCGCGGCTCGGCCCGGTCCAGGTACAGGGTCCCGTCGAGGTGGTCCGTCTCGTGCTGGACGATCCGGGCCGGCCAGCCGGTGAACACCTCGTCCAGCGGACGCCCCCGCTCGTCCTCGCCCGTCAGTCGGACCTGGGCGTGCCGTGCCACGACCGCCTGCCAGCCCGGCACGCTCAGACAGCCCTCGAAGAAGGCGACCCGTTCGGGGCCGACGGGCTCGTACGACGGGTTGACCAGGACCCGGAAAGGCTGCGGCACCCGGCCCCGGACCAGCCGGACCTCCTCCGGCACCGGGGCCGGGTCCTCGATCACCGCGATCCGCAGTGCCACCCCGACTTGCGGGGCGGCGACGCCCACGCCGGGCGCCGCGTGCATGGTCAGCCGCAGCGCCTCGACGAAACGGGCCAGCAGGGCGGGGTCGAGCTGTCCGTCGAAGCGCTCGGCGGGCCGCCGCAGCACCGGGTCACCGGCCGCGACGACGGTCAGCGGGCCCTCGCCGGCGAGGAGTTGCTCGACCTGCTCGGCAAGGGGTGCGTGATCACGGGGAGTTGCCATCGGGCCAGGATGCCACGGCATCCGGCGGGGGACGGATCGGCGTGTGACGCAGACCACTTGGCGCTGTGGGAACTCGGCGCCGTCCTCCTCCGACTACTGGACCGCTACCGCCTCATCCTCCCGTCCCCGTCCCCCGGAGAAGCCCGCCGATGTCCACCGCTCCCTCGACCTCCCCCAATCCCGGCTCCGCTCGACCGGGTGGACCCCCGTCGGACGAGACTCCGCGGTCCGGGCCCGCCCCGGCCCCGTCCCCGAGCCGGTGGGCCCCGCTGCGGCCCCTCGTCCTGCGTCTGCACTTCTACGCGGGCGTGTTCGTCGCCCCCTTCCTGCTCGTCGCCGCGGTCACCGGCTTCCTGTACGCCGGCGCGTTCCAGGCCGAGAAGCTCGTCTACGACCACGAGATGACCGTCGCCGAGGTGGGGGACGGCAAGCTGCCGATCTCCGCGCAGGTGGCCGCGGCCCGCGAGGCCCACCCCGAGGGCACGGTGGCGGCCGTACGGCCCTCCCCGGCGGCCGATGCCACCACCAGGGTGCTGCTGTCCGGCGTCAAGGGCGTCGACCCCGACCACACCCTCGCGGTCTTCGTCGACCCGTACACCGCGAAGGTGCGCGGCGCTCTCGAACAGTACGGTTCGACCGGCGCGCTGCCCCTGCGGACCTGGATCGACGAGTTCCACCGCGACCTGCGCCTCGGCGACACCGGGCGTCTGTACAGCGAGTTCGCCGCGAGCTGGCTGTGGGTGATCTCCGGCGGCGGACTGGTGCTGTGGTTCTCCCGCCGCCGCGCCCTGCGCAAGGTCCGCGGCACCAGCGGCCGGCGCCGCACGCTCGGTCTGCACGGCACCGTCGGCGTCTGGGCCGCCGCCGGGTTCTTCTTCCTGTCGGCGACCGGTCTGACCTGGTCGACGTACGCCGGCGCCTCCATCGACGAACTGCGCACCTCGCTCGGCCAGGCAACCCCGTCCGTCTCCGCGGCGGTCGGCGGCGAGCACGCCGGCCACGGAGCCTCCGCGTCCACGGGCTCCGGTGAACACGGCGTCGGTCTGGACAAGGTGCTGGCGGTCGCGCGGGCCGAGGGGCTCGGCGACCCCGTGGAGATCGTGCCGCCCGCCGACGCGGGATCCGCCTACGTCGTCAAGCAGATCCAGCGCAGCTGGCCCGAAAAGCAGGACTCGGTCGCGGTCGACCCGACCAGCGGCAAGGTCACCGACGTGCTGCGGTTCGACGACCACCCGCCGCTGGCCAAGCTGACCCGCTGGGGCATCGACCTGCACACCGGCGTCCTGTTCGGCCTGGTCAACCAGCTGGCCCTGATGGCGCTCGCGCTGGCCCTGTTCCTGCTGATCGTCTGGGGCTACCGCATGTGGTGGCAGCGCGGCCGCGGCTCCTCCTTCGGCCGGCCGATCCCGCGCGGGGCCTGGCAGCAGGTGCCGCCGCTGGTCCTGGTCCCGGCCGTCGGTGTCGTCGTCGTACTCGGCTACTTCGTCCCGCTGTTCGGCATCCCGCTCGCCGGATTCCTCCTCGCGGACGTCGTCCTCGGCGAGATCGCGCACCGGCGCGCGCACGGAGGCGACCCCGCCGTGGAGTAGCGTGCGGCGACATCCCCGCCGCGGTGGAGTGACCGTGACACGACGGCCGGGACGGGCGGTATGACCAGTCGGCGCCCACCTCCGCCCTGCTTGCCGGCGAC
>NZ_JBEXCS010000180.1:0-7229 GCF_040605395.1 Streptomyces sp. NPDC005648
GGCCGCAGGGCCGGGGGCTTCGGTGTGTGGACGATACTGGGATTGAACCAGTGACCTCTTCCGTGTCAGGGAAGCGCTCTCCCGCTGAGCTAATCGTCCAGGTCAGCCACCCCTGAGAGGGGCTGCGTGCGCGATACTGGGATTGAACCAGTGACCTCTTCCGTGTCAGGGAAGCGCTCTCCCGCTGAGCTAATCGCGCGGATCGAAGCCATCAGGCTCCAGTGGACGATACTGGGATTGAACCAGTGACCTCTTCCGTGTCAGGGAAGCGCTCTCCCGCTGAGCTAATCGTCCTTGGAGGTGGAGACGGGATTTGAACCCGTGTAGACGGCTTTGCAGGCCGTTGCCTCGCCTCTCGGCCACTCCACCAGGAGTGCAGGGGCTCGGGAAGATCCCCTGGTTCCATCGAGCGGACGACGAGGCTCGAACTCGCGACCTCAACCTTGGCAAGGTTGCGCTCTACCAACTGAGCTACGTCCGCTTGTCGTTTCGGTCCGCTCCCGCGTCCCGGCGACGAAGTGAACTCTAGCGGATTCCGGGGCCAGCACAAAAACGCGTTTGCGCAGCGTGCTGCGCTGCGCCTGCTCACGGGCGTGGCCTGGGCTTCCACCGAGACATGCCGGAGCCACCTTTCGGACACCCGCCATAGACTCGACCGCGTGCACGACCTCCCTCCCCTCGCCCGCTTCGGCAGCCGCGTCGCCACCGGTCTCGTCGACGTCACCGACGACCCCGCAGCCCTCGACTCCACCGGTTTCTGGGCCGTCGTCGCGGACTTCGAGGGCCGTCTGACCTGCGCCCGCTTCGCCGACGTACGCGAGCAACCGGTGCCCGCCCCGGTGCCGGGGGAGTGGCACGGTCCGTCGGCCGGTGACTGGACGTCCTCACTCGACAGCGCCGCGTACACGGCGGGCGTGCGCCGCATCCGGGAGCACATCGCGGCCGGCGAGGTCTACCAGGCGAACCTCTGCCGGGTGCTCACCGCGCCCGTCCCGCCCGACGCCGATGTGGACGCCCTCACCGCCCTGCTGGCCCTCGGCAACCCGGCGCCGTACGCAGGAACGATCCGCCTGCCGGAGCACGGCGTCGAGGTGGCGACCGCCTCACCCGAACTGTTCCTGCGCAAGGAGGGCCGGATCGTCGAGTCCGGGCCGATCAAGGGCACCGGCCGCACCGAGGCCGACCTCCTCGACAAGGACTACGCCGAGAACGTCATGATCGTGGACCTGGTCCGCAACGACATCGGACGGGTCTGCGCCACCGGCAGTGTCACCGTCCCCGACCTCTGCGCCGTGGAGAAGCACCCCGGCCTCGTCCACCTCGTCTCGACGGTCCGCGGCGAGCTGCGCGCCGACGCCGGCTGGCCCGAGCTGCTCGACGCGGCCTTCCCGCCGGGCTCGGTCACCGGCGCGCCGAAGTCCAGCGCGCTGCGGATCATCGACGCGCTCGAGACGGCGCCCCGAGGGCCGTACTGCGGCGGAGTCGGCTGGGTCGACGCCGACCTCGGAACCGCTGAGCTGGCGGTCGGCATCCGTACCTTCTGGATCGACCGCGCCGAAGGCGTGATGCGCTTCGGGACAGGCGCCGGGATCACCTGGGGGTCCGACCCCGAGGCGGAGTGGCGGGAGACCGAGCTGAAGGCGGCCCGACTGCTCGCGGTAGCGTCGGGGACCTACGCGGTGAGTGGAGAGGGACTGACGTGAAGATCTGGCTCGACGGCGGGCTGCAGGACACCGAGTCCGCCCGTGTCTCCGTCTTCGACCACGGGCTGACCGTGGGCGACGGCATCTTCGAGACGGTGAAGGCGACGGACGGGAAGCCGTTCGCGCTGACCCGGCACCTCGACCGGCTGACCCTCTCGGCGCGCGGCCTCGGGCTGCCCGACCCCGATCACGACGAGGTCCGCCGCGCCTGCTCCGCCGTCCTCGAGGCCAACCCGATGCCCCTCGGTCGCCTCCGCATCACCTACACCGGCGGCCACGGCCCCCTCGGCTCCGACCGCGGCGAACACGGCCCGACCCTCGTGGTCGCCCTCGGCGAGACCACCCGCCGCCCCGACTCCACCTCGGTGATCACCGTCCCCTGGACCCGAAACGAACGCGGCGCCCTCACCGGCCTGAAGACCACGTCGTACGCCGAGAACGTGGTCGCGCTCGCCCGGGCCCATCGACACGGCGCCTCGGAAGCCCTGTTCGCGAACACGGTCGGCCAACTCTGCGAAGGCACCGGCTCGAACGTCTTCGTCGTCCTCGACGGCGAGATCCACACCCCGCCCCTCGCCTCCGGCTGTCTCGCGGGCATCACGCGCGCGCTGACGGTGGAGTGGACCGGCGCGACCGAGACCGATCTGCCGCTGGACGTCCTGGAGCGCGCGGACGAGGTCTTCCTCACCTCCACCCTGCGCGACGTCCAGGCGGTACATCGGGTCGACGACCGCGAACTTCCCGGCACACCCGGTCCGGTGACCGCCAAGGCGATGCGGATCTTCGACGAGCGAGCGGGCGACGACCTGGACCCGTGAGGCCGGGCAAGGGAGGCCGGGCAAGGCCACGACCTGGACCCGCGAGGCCGGGGTAAATCCAGCTGACTCCGGCGCCCGGGCCGGGTAGAACTCCCCTGATGACGACGACACTGCGGCCGACCGAGCCGCTCCAGCGCGGGGCCGACGGGGAACTCTCCCGCCACTACCAGGTGTGCGTGAACAGCCGCCCCGTCGGCACCGTCCACCTCTCCACCGACCCGGCCTTCGGACCGGCGGCGGCCCGCATCGGCGCTCTCCGCATCGAGGAGCCGGACCGCGGACGGGGCAGGGGCACGGTGGCCGCGCTCGCCGCCGAGGAGGTGGCGCGCGGCTGGGGCTGCAAGTACATCGAGATCGAGGTGCCGGCCGAGGCGACGGCCGGCCTGCGGATGGCCACGGCTCTCGGCTACGTCCAGCGCAACCGCCGCATGAAGAAGCGACTCGGCATCACACCGCCCCGACTCCCGGAGGGCAGCCGGGGCCGCCCCATGACCGAGGCCGAGTACGAAGTGTGGCTGCCCGACAGCAAGGAGCACTACGTCCAGAGCTGGACGGACCGCGGTGTGCCCGCCGAGGAGGCGCGGGCCAAGTCGCGCCGGGACTACGCGCGGCTGCTGCCGCAGGGGCCGGCCACGGAGAACGCGCTGCTGAGCGTCCTGGAACACGAGGGCACACCGGTCGGCACCCTGTGGCTGGCGCTTCGCGAGGAGCAGGCCTTCGTCTACTACGTCACCGCGGACGAACGCTTCCGCGGCCGGGGCCACGGCCGTTCCCTCATGCTGCTGGCCGAGATCCAGGCCAGCGCCGAGGGCAGACGCGTCCTCGGCCTGAACGTCTTCGCCGGCAATACCCCGGCCGAGCGGCTCTACGAGTCACTCGGCTACGAGACGACCGAGTACTCCTTCTGCAAGACCCTGATCTGAACCCTGGTCCGAACCCTGATCGGACTGCAAGGAGCCGTCTGACCGCGCGGACCTGGTCCGACCGCGAGAACCTGATCCGAGGTCAGCCCTGCCCGGCCAGCAGCCGGTCCGCGATCTCCTCGATCCGCTCCCGCAGCCCCTCCTGGCTCTTGCCGCCGTCCAGCCGCTCCCCGCCGATGACGTACGTCGGCGTACCGGTCACGCCGATCGCCTTGCCCTCGGCCTGGTCGGCGTCGACGATCAGGATGTGCCGGCCGTCGATCAGCGCGGTGTCGAACTCCTCGGCGTCCAGACCGAGTTCGCCCGCGACCTCGACCAGGAAGGGTTCTCCCTCACGGTCCAGCTCCTCGACCCGGCCGAGCACGGCCTCGACGTACTCCCAGCCCTTGCCCTGTTCCAGTGCCTCCTCGGCGGCCTGCGCGGCGGCGAAGGCGTGCCGGTGCTTCTCCAGCGGGAAGTGCCGCAGCCTCAGCTCCAGCCGGTCGCCGTAGCGGGCACGCAGGGCGCGCACGTCGTCCAGGGCGTCACGGCAGTCGGAGCACTGGAGTTCGCACCAGACGTCGAGGACGGGAGCGGGGGAGGAGTCGTTCATGGGGACAGTCTTCCAGCCCGGGCGCGACCGGCCCAATCGGCTCGATCGGCGGGACTCGGTGCCTTGTCCCGCCGCCCGGTGCGCCGGTGACCTGCCCCCTCGGCCCTGATCCACCACCCGGGGTGTGCCCGGTACCGGCACTTACGGAGGAGCCGACCCGGAGATGTCCCTGATGTCCGCCCGGGGCATGGCCCGGCGGGGTCCTGCCGGTGCAGGATGGAAGGGACGAACCGCCCCTGCCCGATCGTGCCCTGCCTGGAGGACCGGATGATCGCCGAGACAGTCTGTTCCGCCGTGTCCGCGGCCGGCCTGGGCATCGCGGCGGTCACGGCGTACCGCAAGCGCTTCCTCGCCGCGGCCCGCATCGCCGCCTACTCGCTGGTGCCGGTCGGTCTGGTGATGACCGGTGTCGTGGGGTGGCTGGCGGACACCGCGTTCAGCCCGACGGCCTGGGCGGGCTTCGGGGTGCTCGGAGCCGCGTGGCTGCTGTTCTCCACGACGCGCGCGGTGGAGCGCCGCCGGGGCGGTACCCGGAAGGAGCGCAGGGAAGCCAGGGCGGCCGGCCGGTCCGAGCCGGTGGCCCCCACGGCCTCCGCGCCCTCCCTCGGCCCGGGGACCCGCGCGGCCTCCCGCCCCGCGGCCGCCCCGCGCGGCACCTCCACGGAGGACTTCAGCGACATCGAGGCCATCCTGAAGAAGCACGGCATATGAAGAAGCACGGCATATGACGTATGCATGACGACTGAAACGTCACAGTGGATCAACGCGCCGTGCTGAAATGATCACGATCGGAAGCCGTCGTCACGGGATCCAGTGAACTCCCGGTCATTCCGGGCGCGTTGATCGCGCCGGGGGTGCGGTCTGCGCCATCATCACCCGCGAGATGCTGGACACGACACAAGGCGAAACCGCGCCGCCGAAGGACGAGCCGCGCGGATGCCTCTTCGCCCTTTCCCAGCCACCGCTGATGATCTTCCTTGCGGTGATCGGGTGTCTGCTGCTCATGGCTGCGCTGCACGATCTGCTGCTGCTCTGAGCCGTACCCGTGGTCCCCGACGTCACCCGTCGGGGACCACGTCGACATCCGCCGGGACCATGTCCGCGTCCGCCGGGATCAGCTCCACAGCCTCTGGCGCCATGTCGGCACCGCATCCCGCATTCCGCATCCCACGCCCCTCGGGCCTCAGCCCGCCGCCTCTTTGCGCCGCGCCCGGTACGCGGCCACATGCAGACGGTTCCCGCAGGTCCGGCTGTCGCAGTACCGCCGCGAGCGGTTGCGGGAGAGATCGACGAAGGCGCGCCGGCAGTCCGGCGCCTCGCAGCGCCGCAGCCGTTCCTGCTCGCCGGCGACCACGAAGAAGGCGAGCGCCATCCCGCAGTCGGCCGCCAGGTGGTCGGCGACGGAGGCACCGGGCGCGAAGTAGTGCACATGCCAGTCGTAACCGTCGTGGTCGGTGAGGCGCGGGGTGGTGCCCGCGGCGGCGACCAGCTCGTTGATCAGCCCGGCGGCGGCCCGGGCGTCGGGCGCCGCGAAGACCGACGCGAACCGGCCGCGGATCTTGCGCACCGCCGAGAGGTCGAACTCCGACAGCACTCCGACATCGCTGACTTCGTGGTTTCGTACGAAATCCTCGAGTGAGGCGACATCCGACAGTCCGTCCGGCGTCGTGTCGTCCTCCGGCGCGGTGTTCACCAGGTCGACCACGGTGTCGAGGGCGCACCGGGTGTCGTGGGTGATCAGCACGTTTCGCTCCCTGGCCTGAGGGTCGGGCACACGCCCGCCGATGCTGGCCGATGGTAATGGCTTTGCCGCCCGGCTGACCGGCTCCGGGCCCGGACGTGCCCCGAAGCGGTGTGAACCCGACATGGACACGCCGACGCCGTCCCGCGAGGGGACGGCGTCGGCGTGTGCCGTATGCGGTTGTCCTGGCCCGAGCCGTCACCCCGAGTCGACGGCGCCGGGCGGCTTCGTGTGGCCGCGGTCTAGCTCTCCGCCAGGATGTGGGAGAGCTCCTGATCGAGGTCGAAGTGCCGGTGTTCCGTGCCGGGCGGCACGGCGGCGTCCGTTCGCTTCAGGAAGGACTCCAGGGCCCGCGCCGGGGCTTCCAGCAGGGCCTCGCCCTCCGGGGAGGACAGGGCGATGCACACGACGCCCTGACCGTGACTGCGCGACGGCCAGACTCGGACGTCGCCGGTGCCCGTAGGGCGGTGCAGGCCCTCTGCGAGGAGGTCGCGGGCGAACACCCACTCGACGGTCTCCTCGGCTCCGGTGTGGAAGGTGGCGTGCACGGCGTAGGGGTCGGCCGTGTCGTACCGCAGTCCTGCGGGGACAGGCAGGGAGGACTCGCTCGACACAACGAGGCGCAGGTGCAGCTCGCAGCTGACCGTGGTGTTCATAAGCGCCAGGGCCTTTCGCTCAGTGTGCGCTCGGGGATTCGCACGTCGGCGAAATCGACATGCCACCTACGGTGCCGTTGTAAACCCCTCTGAGTGTTTTGCGTGCCTTTACGTAACTCTTCCGGCCGAGGGTCTCTTCGTGTGGTGCGCCCATTCCGGTGACTGGTTTCCCATCAGTAAAGTAAGGTAAAGTTTGGCCGTATGAATACGGCGAGTGACAATCCGGGCGAGGTCGCCGTGGCGTCGGAGGAGCAGAGGCCGACCGGGGCCGGGACGGGTGGGGCGCGGGACGGCCAGGGGCTCGGCTCCAAGGCCCCGGCGTTCATCAAGAGGCGCCGTGCGCTGCATCTGAGCTGGCAGGTCGGCGTCTTCGTGGTCGGTCTCGCGGTCGTGGGCGCCGGCATCGTCATGCTGCCGTTGCCCGGGCCCGGCTGGGTCGTGATCTTCGGCGGTATGGCGATCTGGGCGACCGAGTTCGTCTGGGCCCAGCTGGTGCTCCGCTGGACCAAGCGCAAGGTCACGGAGGCGGCCCAGAAGGCGCTCGACCCCAGGGTGCGCCGTCGCAACATCACGCTGACGGTGATCGGGCTGGTGATCGTCGGTGTGCTGGTCGGCGTCTATCTGTGGAAGTTCGGCGTCGTGATGCCCTGGAAGATCAAGGACCAGTGATCCGCGCAGGGTGTGCCGAGGCACCCCCTGACATGGGGTAATGTTCTTCCTGTGCCCGGGCGATTAGCTCAGTGGGAGAGCGCTTCGTTCACACCGAAGAGGTCACTGGTTCGAACCCAGTATCGCC
>NZ_JBEXCS010000181.1:0-6684 GCF_040605395.1 Streptomyces sp. NPDC005648
GGCATGGGGGTCCCCCCGCTCGAGCGAAGCCGAGAGTGGGGGAGTGCGTGCCGGGCGTCGTGACGCCGCGGAGATCCACCAGAAGGGCCCTAGAGCGGGAACCACCCGTGCCCGATGTACCAGTGGCCGCCGGTCCGCAGATGGTCGCCGACGGCACGCTCGACGGTCGTGCGCCGGGACAGCGCCTCGATGGAGAGCTCAGGGTCGCCGAAGACGAACTGCACCGGCTCCTTGTCGGACGGCTCCTCGTCCACGCGGGCGATACGGAACCGCTCCTGGAACCGCACGATGTTGGACTCCGCCGGCAGGTGCTCCTTCAACTGCGCGTCCAGCAGCCAGGAGTGGCAGACCCCGGCCCGGTACTTCTCCTCGGGGTAGTGCCGCGCGAAGAACTCGGCGGCCAGCGCGAGCGAGCGGTCGCACGCCCGGGGTGACAGCGGGCCGAGGAAGTCGGGGATGTGCAGGTTCAGACAGAGCGTGCCGGGGCCGGGGTCGAGCCCGGCCGCCGCCAGCGCCGCCCCCGTGCGCTGCCCGAGCCGCGCCCGTTCGAACTGCAGCCGGCCCAGCTGGTACAGCTCGCCCCGGAAGTGGTGCACGAGCCAGCGCGGGGCCTGAACCCCCGCCAGACCGTACCGCCTGCGGTGCACGGCCATGTTCCTGCCGAGGTCGGCGAGAGTGCGCCGGGAGACGTCCTCCGGTACACCCCGCTCGCGGTGGTAGGCCCGCGTGTACGGCAGCGCGGCCACGAACACGTACACCGGGAAGCAGCGGTGCAGCGCCCCCGCGGGCCAGTCCAGCTCGGGCAGCTCGACCCCGCCGCGGATCTCCCCGAGGTCCCGGAGGAGTTCCTCGACCGACGCCTCCAGGACATGCCGCAGCTCGGGGTCGTCGGTCACCCGCCGCCCCATGCGGACGACCTCGTTGATGTCCTCGTGCGGTACGGCGAGGTCGACCAGCACCTCGGCCAGCCCGTCGGCGTCCGGCAGCACGGGTACCCCCTGACTCACGGCCGTGGCTCACAGCCCTGACTCACAGTCTTTGGTGAACGTCCGTCTCGAAGAGTACGTTGCAAGAAGGAGTGGTGATCGGCGATGCGGACGGGCAGTGAACCCACGACCGCGCGCAGTGCGCTGCGGGCGCGGTTCTGGCTGAGCGTGTGGGGACTGGTCTGGGCGATCTTCGGCACGGCGGCCTTCGCCCTAGCCGGACGGCCCGGGTGGGCCGCCGCCTGCGGGGTGCTCTGGCTGGTGATCACCGTCGACCTGACGATCATCCTCAGGCACCTGCGCCAGGGCCCGCACTACCAGCCGGGCCCGGACATCCCCCCGTACCGCCCGCCGGAGAGCCGCCCGCGCTAAGGCCCTAGGGGCTGCCGGCCTGGCTCACGCCGACTCGTCGAACCGGGCCGCCTTCAGATACTGCGGGTTGGGGTCCAGCGCGGCCGCCAGCCGGAAGTGCCGCTTGGCCTGCTCCTGGCGTCCCTGCCGCTCATAGGTGCGGGCCAGCGCGAAGTGCGCGAACGAGTTGTCCGGCTCGCGCTCCAGGACGATCGTGAACTCCAGCTCGGCGGGCCGCAGTTGCGCGGCGGCGAAGAAGGCTCGCGCGCGCAGCAGCCGGGCGGCGGTGTTCTCCGGGTGGGCGGCGATGACCGAGTCGAGCAGTTTCACCGCGCCCCGCGGGTCCCGCGCGTTGAGCAGCTGCTCGGCGGCACGGAAGTCGATGACATGCGTCTCCGGAGTACGTCCGGTCGATCCGCTGGTCTCGGGCACGGCTAGAGTCCTTCCCTCACTGGCAGGGTTCAACGCCCGGAAAGGCACCTGCTATTCCTGAGGCTCCTGGGACGACCCCTCCATGGCACCGGCTCTCCGTACGAGATCGGCCCATACGTCCTTCACCCGGCGCTCCAGCTCCTCCAGCGGTACGTCGTTGTCGATGACGACGTCCGCGATGGCCCGGCGCTGCTCGCGTGAGGCCTGCGCGGCCATACGCGCCCGTGCGTCCTCCTCCGTCATCCCGCGCAGCCGTACCAGCCGGTCGAGCTGGGTCTCGGCGTCGGCGTCGACGACGATCACGACGTCGTAGAGCGGGGCCAGGCCGTTCTCGGCGAGCAGGGGCACGTCGTGCACGACGACCGCGTCCTCGGCGGCGGCCTCCTCCAGCTCACGGGAGCGTCTTCCCACCAAGGGGTGCACGATCGAGTTGAGCACGGCGAGCTGCTCGGGGTCGGCGAAGACGATGGAGCCGAGCTTGGGCCGGTCGAGGCTGCCGTCATCGGTGAGCACGTCCTCGCCGAAGGCCTCCACCACGGCGGCCAGCCCCGGTGTCCCCGGCGCGACGACCTCCCGCGCGATCCGGTCCGCGTCGATCAGCACGGCCCCGCGCTCGACGAGCAGCCGTGACACCTCGCTCTTGCCGGCACCGATCCCGCCGGTCAGGCCCACCTTCAGCATGAGGGGCAGCTTAGGGCCTGGCACTGACAGCGGGAGGGCCGGAGGTCAGTTGTCGCCTTCCCGCTCGGCCAGGAACTTCTCGAACTCCCGGCCGATCTCGTCCGCCGACGGGATGTCCACCGGCTCGGCGAGCATATTGCCCCGGGTCTCGGCGCCCGCGGCGGCGTCGTACTGGTGCTCCAGGCCCTGGACCAGGGCGGTGAGCTCCTCGTCGCCCGCCTGGATCTGGCGGTCGATCTCGGTCTGGGTGCGGTGGGCGTCCGTGCGCAGGGTGTGGGCGATACCGGGCAGGACCAGTCCGGTGGCGGCGGTGATGGCTTCCAGAACCGTCAGGGCCGCGTCCGGGTAGGGCGAGCGGGCGATGTAGTGCGGCACATGCGCGGCGACGCCCAGGACGTCGTGGCCGGCCTCCATCAGGCGGTACTCGACGAGGGACTCGGCGCTCCCAGGGACCTGGGCCTCCTCGAAGGGGCTCTTGTGGCCGGGGACGAGGTCATTGCGGTTGCCGTGCGGGGTCAGACCGACGGGGCGGGTGTGCGGGACGCCCATGGGGATGCCGTGGAAGTTCACCGCCAGGCGCACGCCGAGCCGCTCCACGATCTGCTCCACGGCCTTGGCGAACCGCTCCCACTCGACGTCCGGCTCCGGTCCGGACAGCAGCAGGAAGGGCGCTCCGGTGGCGTCCTGGACGAGCCGCACATCGATGGCGGGCTCCTCGTACTCGGTCCACTGGTCGCGCTTGAAGGTCAGCAGCGGACGGCGGGCGCGGTAGTCCACGAGCCGGTCGTGGTCGAAGCGTGCCACGACCTGGTGGGGCAGCGAGTCCAGCAGCCGCTCGACGATCTGGTCGCCGGTTTCGCCCGCGTCGATGTATCCGTCGAAGTGGTAGAGCATGACCAGACCGGCCGACTCCTGGGCGAGCGCCATGTCGACGACGGCCAGCCCCTTCGGCTCCCATGCGTACAAACCCTGCGGATCAAGCACAGTGACCGCTCCTCCTCGTGTTCGTACGTTTCAACGCGCCCTGAACCAGGGGCATTCCCGCAGCCCCACCTGATCAGCCCTCTCTCGCCCCCTTTTCATGGCGAGCAGAGGGGCGAAGCGCCCCTTCAGGGGCGCGGGACTGTTTCGATTTGCGGCTCCGCCGCGTGGGCGCGACCAGCCCCCACCGGCCCGCAGCCGAAAACACTGAAGGACCGCACCTCGAAAGGTACGGCCCTTCAGTTACCGGCTAAGCCTCAGCGGCAGCTTTCAGCTCTGGCCACCCGCGAGCTTCTCACGAAGCGCGGCGAGCGCCTCGTCGGAAGCCAGCGCACCGGAGGTGTCCGCACCCTCGGAGGAGTACGAACCGCCACCCGCGGCCGGAGCCGCACCCGCGGTGTCGCCACCCTCGGCGGCAGCGGCGGCGTCGGCCTCGCGGCTCTTGATGACCTGCTGCTGGTGCTGCTCGAAGCGCTGCTGCGCCTCGGCGTACTGGGTCTCCCACGCCTCCCGCTGGGTCTCGTAGCCCTCGAGCCAGTCGTTGGTCTCGGGGTCGAAGCCCTCGGGGTAGATGTAGTTGCCCTGGTCGTCGTAGGACGCGGCCATGCCGTACAGGGTCGGGTCGAACTCGACCGACGCCGGGTCGGCACCGAAGGACTCGTTGGCCTGCTTCAGGGACAGCGAGATCCGGCGACGCTCCAGGTCGATGTCGATGACCTTGACGAAGATCTCGTCGTTGACCTGGACGACCTGCTCCGGAATCTCCACGTGGCGCTCGGCCAGCTCGGAGATGTGGACCAGACCCTCGATGCCCTCGTCCACGCGGACGAACGCACCGAACGGAACCAGCTTCGTGACCTTGCCGGGCACGACCTGGCCGATCTGGTGCGTGCGGGCGAACTGCTGCCACGGGTCTTCCTGGGTCGCCTTCAACGACAGGGAGACGCGCTCGCGGTCCATGTCGACGTCCAGGACCTCGACCGTGACCTCCTGGCCGACCTCGACGACCTCGGAGGGGTGGTCGATGTGCTTCCAGGACAGCTCGGAGACGTGGACCAGACCGTCGACGCCACCCAGGTCCACGAAGGCACCGAAGTTGACGATCGAGGAGACCACACCGGAGCGGACCTGACCCTTCTGGAGGGTCGTGAGGAACGTCTGGCGGACCTCGGACTGGGTCTGCTCCAGCCAGGCACGGCGGGACAGGACCACGTTGTTGCGGTTCTTGTCCAGCTCGATGATCTTCGCCTCGAGCTCCTTGCCCACGTAGGGCTGGAGGTCGCGGACGCGGCGCATCTCGACCAGGGAGGCCGGGAGGAAGCCGCGGAGGCCGATGTCGAGGATGAGACCACCCTTGACGACCTCGATGACGGTACCGGTGACGATCCCGTCCTCTTCCTTGATCTTCTCGATCGTGCCCCAGGCACGCTCGTACTGAGCGCGCTTCTTGGACAGGATGAGGCGGCCTTCCTTGTCCTCCTTCTGGAGGACCAGGGCCTCGATCTCATCGCCCACGGCGACGACCTCGTTCGGGTCGACGTCGTGCTTGATGGAGAGTTCGCGGCTCGGGATGACGCCTTCGGTCTTGTAACCGATGTCGAGCAGGACCTCGTCCCGGTCGACCTTCACGATGACGCCGTCGACGATGTCGCCGTCGTTGAAGTACTTGATCGTCTCGTCGATCGCGGCGAGGAAGGCTTCCTCGTTACCGATGTCGTTGACCGCTACCTGCGGGGTGGTTGCGGTGGTCTCGGTGCTGCTCGTCATGTGGGAAAGGGCTCCGGTACGGACATTGAAGTCGTAGGTACTGCTACGCCGGGAGCCCGTATCGCTCTGAAGAAGCCGGACAGCCAAGGAAGCGCCAAACCAGTGACTGGTGATGGCGCCTCGACAACCGAGGGGACATACAACAGATGCGAGCGCAGCCTGCTACGTCTGAGGTGCGCAGGCCCGCAGCGCAACTTGTAGCATACGGGGGCAGCCGGACAGGGTCAATGCGCGAAGGCGCACACCCGGGGCGGATCGCCGCATACCCGGCACAAGAACTGTCTCTGGAGGCCACGCGGGCCTGAGACACCTCTTCCGTGACACCCCTCGGGTGACCGGATTGGAGGGAAGAGTACGACGAGGGAGCCGATCATCCAAGACCCCGTTTTCCCCGAGGCCGCGACCGGATCGGTCGAGCCCGAGGCCACCCGACGACAGGCCGACGTCGCCGAGAGCGCCCGCGCCAACCGCGGCTGGTGGGACCGCAACGCCGACGAGTACCAGGTGGAGCACGGCACGTTCCTCGGGGACGACCGTTTCGTCTGGGGCCCCGAGGGTCTCGACGAGGTGGAGGCCGAGCTGCTCGGCCCGCCGGAGGACCTCAAGGGCAGGGACGTGCTGGAGATCGGCGCCGGCGCGGCCCAGTGCGCGCGCTGGCTGGCCGCGCAGGGCGCCCGCCCGGTCGCCCTGGACATCTCCCACCGCCAGCTCCAGCACGCCCTGCGCATCGGCGGCACGTTCCCCCTCGTCTGTGCCGACGCCGGCGCCCTCCCCTTCGCGGACGCGTCCTTCGACCTGGCGTGCTCGGCGTACGGGGCGCTGCCCTTCGTGGCCGATCCGGTCCGGGTCCTCACGGAGGTGCGGCGGGTGCTGCGCCCCGGCGGCCGCTTCGTCTTCTCGGTGACCCACCCCATCCGCTGGGCGTTCCCCGACGAGCCCGGCCCGGAGGGCCTGTCCGTCTCGGCCTCCTACTTCGACCGCACGCCCTACGTGGAGCAGGACGAGGAGGGCCGGGCGGTCTACGTGGAGCACCACAGGACGATCGGCGACCGCGTCCGGGACGTGGTGGCCGGCGGCTTCCGGCTGGTCGACCTGGTCGAGCCGGAGTGGCCGGCCTGGAACACCTCCGAATGGGGCGGCTGGTCACCGCTGCGCGGCAACCTCATCCCCGGGACGGCCGTCTTCGTGTGCGCACGCGACTGAGCGAGGCGACTGGGGAGGCCGTACGACAGGCGGCCCGGGAGGGCGTACGACACTAGGGGCGTGATCCGTTACGACGCCCTGGACGCGCTGCCCGTGCGCGGCGCCCTGCCTGCCCTGGACGACGCCCTGGAGGGACTCGGCACGGCGGTTCTCGTGGCGCCGCCGGGGACGGGCAAGACGACCCTCGTGCCGCTGGCGCTGGCGGGGCTGCTGACCGGCGCCCCCGCACGCCGGGTGGTCGTCGCCGAGCCCCGCCGGATCGCGGCCCGTGCCGCCGCCCGGC
>NZ_JBEXCS010000182.1:0-6651 GCF_040605395.1 Streptomyces sp. NPDC005648
GGCGGTGCCGTACGGCGTCCAGGACCAGGTCTCCGGCCGCGGCACGGGGCGCGGGGCGTGTGTCGCGGTGTGCCGGCTCAGGAGGCCCGGCGCTCGGGGTCCTCGTGGATCTCCACGCCGCCGGAGTCACCGAAGGTCAGCCGGCAGGTGTCGGCCCGGTACGTGGCGGCGGAGAGCGCCGCGGTGCGGCCCTCGGCGAGGAACCGGGTGGTGACGACGAGGACCGGCGCGCCCGGCAGGCGGTCCAGTTCCTTGGCGTCGTCCGCGCGGGCCGAGCCCAGCTCGACCGCGCTCTCCCGGCCCTCCAGCTCCAGCCGCTGCAGCTCGCGCAGCACCGCACGCGCGCGTGCCGGTCCCGAGGGAGCGTCTATGGCGGAGAGCTCCGGCACCGACGACGCCGGGATGTAGAGCAGCTCGGCGGCGACGGGCTGGCCGTGGGACACCCGGGAGCGCCGCACGGTGTACACGGGTTCGTCCGCTCCGGTCTCCAGCGCGGCGGCGACGGCCGCGGGCGGCACGGCGACCGCGCAGTCGACGGCCTGCCAGACGTCGTCGGCGGCACTCGGCCACGCGTGCTGCTCGGTGCCGACGGCGACGCCCACGCGCGGGGGCGCGACGGTCGTGCCGACCCCACGGCGGCGCTGCAGCCTGCCTTCGAGTTCGAGCTGCTCCAGCGCCTGGCGGAGCGTGGCGCGGGCGACGCCGAAGCGGGCGGCGAGATCGCGCTCGTTGGGCAGGATCTCGCCCACGGAGAATTCGGAGTCCAGTGCCTCACTGAGCACGGTCTTGAGATGCCAGTACTTCGGTTCCGGCACCGATTCCAGCTGCGTGGTCCCCACCCTGTCCTCCGCAATCGCCGTGGTCCGGCGGCGTTTTAGCGCCCTTGTTTATTAAAGGTTGTTGCACTTCTCTGCGACCATAGGGCGGCCCAAACCCTTGGTCAAGACCAATCCTCGAACCCATAGGTGAAGACAGAGAGCGCTTGCGCGCGCGGCGCCGACGGAGCGCTCGTGCGACGGCCTCACACGGCGGGCAGGGACCCCAGCTTGTCGGGGTTGCGGATGATGTAGACCGCCTGGATACGGCCGTCGTAGACGTCCAGCTGGAAGACGCTGTCCGGTTTGCCGGCGGACAGGACGACGAGGGCGGGGCCGCCGTTGAGCTCCATCAACCGGAAGGTCGGGTCCGGTACGCCCTTCCGGGCGGCCCCGACGAGGAAGCGGCCCACCTTGTCGGCGCTCTCCAGGACCCGCAGCGGCGCCCGCGACTTGCCGCCGCTGTCGCCCACGAGCCGCACATCCGGCGCGAGCAGGGCCAGCAGGCCCTCCAGGTCACCCTCCCCGGCGGCGGCGAGGAAGCGCTCGGTCAGTTCACGGCGCCGGACCGGGTCGACCTCGTACCGCGGCCGCCGTTCCTCCACATGCCTGCGGGCCCGCCCGGAGAGCTGCCGTACGGCCGCCTCGCCGCGGTCGAGCATGGCGGCGATCTCCGCGTAGGGGTAGCCGAAGGCCTCCCTGAGGACGAAGACGGCCCGCTCCAGCGGCGAGAGCGACTCCAGGACGACCAGGACGGCCAGGGACACCGAGTCGGCCAGGACGGCGCGCTCCGCGGTGTCCGGGACGGCGTCCCCGAAGTCGGTCGCGTACGGCTCCGGCAGCCAGGGGCCGACGTAGGCCTCGTTGCGCGCCTTCACCTGGCGCAGCCGGTCGATGGCGAGGCGGGTGGTGACGCGCACCAGATAGCCGCGCGGTTCGCGCACCTCGCCGCGGTCGGCGCCGGACCAGCGCAGCCAGGCCTCCTGGACCACGTCCTCCGCGTCGGCCACCCGGCCGAGCATGCGGTACGCCACGCCCAGCAGAACGGGGCGGTGCTCTTCGAAGACATCGGTCCCGGTGTCGGTCGTCACGGCCCCATCCCATGCGACGGCTCCGGACATGTCCAGGGGAAATCCGCGTGTCCCCGGAGCAGAATGGCCCCGGGGACCGCCGGTGGTCGGCGGGCCGGAATGGCGGAGGTGGCCATGCGGTACGCGGTTCTGGGCACGGGCGAGGTCGGACGCACTCTCGGCACGAAGCTGGCGGAGCTGGGCCATGAGGTGACACTGGGCTCCCGCACCAAGGACAACCCGGCCGCCCTGGAGTGGGCGCGCGACACCGGGGCGGGCGGGTGGCGCCGGCCGCCCTGGAAGCGGCGGGGGCGGCGAATCTGGACGGCAAGGTCGTCATCGACGTGTCCAATCCGCTCGCGTTCGAGGAGGGGGAGCTGCGGCTCGACCCCGTCGAGTCGGACAGCGTGGGCGAGCAGATCCAGCGGGCGTTCCCGCACGCGCGCGTGGTGAAGTCCCTCAACACCGTCAACTGCAAGGTGATGGTGGAGCCGTCGCTGGTGCCGGGCGAGCACAACATCTTCGTGTGCGGGGACGACGCGGCGGCCAAGGAGCAGGTCACCGCTCTGCTCGGTGAGTTCGGATGGCCGCCGCACCGGGTGCTCGACCTGGGCGGCATCCGCTCGGCACGCGGCGTGGAGATGGTGCTGCCCCTGTGGCTCGACCTGTTCCGGAAGATGGGGCACGGGGAGTTCAACCTCGAGGTGCGCAGGGCACGTTGAGAGCGCCGCGGGCGCGAGGCCTTGGACATCGGGGCCACCCGGTGGACTTCAGGGGCTACCTGGCGCACCTCAGTGGACCTCAGGGGCTACCCGTCGGTAGCAATTGCTGACAAGCTGTCTACACGGCGTCCGTCAGCGAGCCCCAGACGAGGAGCACCCCCATGTCCGCCACCGTCTCCTTCAAGGTCCCCTCTCCACGCGGCCCGCAGCCCGTGACCGTGGACTACACGCGCGTGGGCAGCGGTGAGCCCCTGCTCCTGCTGCACGGCATCGGTCACCACCGGCAGGCCTGGGACCCGGTGGTGGACCTCCTCGCGACCGAGCGCGACGTGATCGCCGTGGACCTGCCCGGCTTCGGCGCGTCCCCGGGGCTGCCCGCCGGACTGGCCTACGACCTGCCCACGACGACCGCCGTGTTCGGGGCGTTCTGCGAGGCGCTGGAGCTCGACCGGCCGCATGTGGCGGGCAACTCCCTGGGCGGGCTGCTCGCTCTGGAACTGGGCCGCGAGAAACTCGTACGGTCCGTCACCGCCCTCTCCCCGGCGGGATTCTGGTCGGAGGCCGAGCGCCGCTACGCCTTCGGTGTCCTCCTCGCCATGCGCAGGATCTCCCGGCGGCTGCCGCTTCCGCTGGTCGAACAGCTCTCGCGCTCGGCGGCCGGCCGGACGATGCTGACGAGCACCATCTACGCCCGCCCCGGCCGCCGATCACCCGAGGCGGTGGTCGCCGAGACGCTGGCTCTCGCTCAGGCCACCGGGTTCGACGCGACCCTCCGGTCGGGCGCCGCCGTCCAGTTCCGGGACGACGTGCCCGGCCTTCCCGTGACGGTGGCCTGGGGCACCCGCGACCTGCTGCTCGTGCGCCGCCAGGGGGTGCGCGCCAAGCAGATCATCCCGCAGGCCCGTCTGGTGCGGCTGCCCGGCTGCGGCCACTGCCCGATGAACGACGACCCGGCGCTGGTCGCCCGCGTCATCCTCGACGGCAGCCGCTGACGGTCCGGAGCCGGGGACCGACGCGCCGGAGCCGGGGGACGACATCCCGGACCCGCGTGTCGACGCGACGGAGCCGAGACCTGTCAACGCGCCGGAGCCGAGAGCGACTCCGGCGCCCACGAGGGCGCTTCCGAGGGCCTGAGCGGGCCCGTAGGAGCCCGTTCCCACCAACGGGGCGGTGCAGGCGGCGGCGACCGGGATCAGGCCGGAGAAGAGCGTGGCGCGCTCGGTGCCGATCCGCTGCACGCCCATGTACCAGCACACGAATCCCACGACCGTGACGACCGCCGCCTGCCACAGCAGGGCGGCGGCCTCGGTGCCGTCAGGGCGTCGCAACCACGCGGTGCCGTCGAGGAGCAGCCCGGCCGCGGCCGACTCGACGGCCGCGATCCCGCACACCGTGGCGGACAGCAGCCGCGGCCCCAGAGGGCGCAGTACGGGCACGGCGAGCACGGCGAACCCGGCCTCGCCGACCAGCGCGCACGCGGAGAGGGCGAGTCCGGTGCCGTCCGTGCGCCCCCAGCCCTGGACCGTGCAGGCGCCGAGCGCGACGAGGAACGCCCCGTACAGGACGGTGCGCCGGGGCCTGCGCCCCTCCAGCAGCGGGAGCGCGACGGCCACGACCACGGGCGCGCAGCCCACGAAGACGCCGGGCACCGCCGGTTCGGCGGTGCGCTCGGCGGCGAGCACCGCAAGGTTGAAGCCGACCATGCCGATGGCGGCGAGCAGGGCCAGGCGGACCCACTGGCGGGGCACGAGGGCCCGGAGGCGGGCCGGCGCTCCGGCGCCGACCAGGGGCAGGAGCAGCAGGCAGGCGAGGCCGTAGCGCAGGAACTGGCCGCCGGCGTACGGGTAGTGGCCCAGGACGCTGTTCGCGGTGAAGGACCCTCCGACGAGGACACCGGCGAGTGCGGCGAGCAGGGCTCCGCGGGTGGTGGCGTTCATGGTGGCGACGCTAGGCAGCGCGGCGGTCCGGATTAAGGTCCACTTCCATGACGTCATCGGGGACCAATCGGGAGGGGCGAGCGGCGGCGGTTGGGGTGGGAGGCCGCGCGGACGAGCCCGGGCCGGGGGACGCGGCCGGTCCTGAACGGCAGTTCGCGTCCACCGCCTGGGAGCTGCTGCTGCCCGCCGCGTCGGCGCCCGCACGCACGCGTGGACGTTCGCTGCAGGCCGCGTTGCGCGAGGCGGTGCGGTCGGGGCGGCTGGCGCCGGACACAAGGCTGCCGTCGAGCCGGGAGCTGGCGGCCGACCTCGGTGTGTCGCGGGGGCTGGTCACCGAGGCGTACGAGCAGTTGACGGCCGAGGGCTATCTCCGCAGCGGGCGGGGCGCCGGCACCTGGGTGGGCGGCGCCGTGCGGGCCGCGCGTCCACGCGCGCGTGACCTCGCACCGCGCTCCCCCGGCGCCGAGGCCGACTTCGTGGCCGGGACACCGGACCTGTCGCTCTTCCCGCGCACCGCGTGGACGGCCGCACACCGCGGCACACTGGCGGAACTCCCCCACCAGGACCTCGGCTATCCCGACCCGCGCGGACTGCCCCGGCTGCGCACCGCGCTGACGGAACTGCTGACGCGCCGCCGGGGTGTGGTGGCGGACCCGGAGCGGATCGTCGTCGTCTCCGGGGTGGCGCAGGCGACGGCACTGCTCGGATTCGTGCTCCACGCGCGCGGGGTGCGCACGATCGGCGTGGAGGACCCCGGCAGCCCCCAGCACGACACGCTGTACGCCGGGGCGGGCGTGACCACGGTGCCCCTGCCCATGGACGGCGAGGGGCTCCTCCTCGGCCCACTGCGCGAGTCGCGCGTACGGGCCGTGGTGACGACACCGTCCCACCAGTTCCCCACCGGCATCGCGTACTCGGCCCGCCGCCGCGCCGGACTGCTCGACTGGGCGCGGTCCGTGGACGGGCTCGTCCTGGAGGACGACTACGACGGCGACTTCCGCTACGACCGGGCTCCCGTGGGCGCGCTCCAGGGACTCGACCCGGAACACGTGGCCTACACGGGCTCGGTCAGCAAGTCGCTCGCCCCGGGTCTGCGGCTCGGCTGGCTGCTCGTGCCGGAATCGATGACCGAGGAGGTCGTCGAGCGCAAGCGGACCATGGATCTCGGCCATCCCGCCCTGGACCAGGCGCTGTTCGCCCGCTTCGTGGAGCACGGCGACTACGACCGTCAGCTGCGGCGCTGCCAGCGGGCGTACCGCGAGCGCCGCGACGCGCTGGTGGCGGCGCTGGAGGAGCACTTCCCCGGTTCGGAGGTCACCGGGATCGCCGCGGGCCTGCATGTCATCGCCGAGCTCCCACCCCGCTACGGCCCCGAGGAGCGCTTCCTCGCGCGCGTGAACGGCGCGGGGGTGGCCGTACGCGCGCTGACGCGGTACACGCACGCGCGTGCCGGGCAGGACGGGAGCGACGGCGTGCGGTTGGTCCTCGGGTACGCGCATCTGCCGCCCGCGCGCATCCGGTCCGGCGTTCGGCTGATGGCCGAGGCGACCGCGGTGTGAACACAGGGCGTCGGGCGCGGAAATCGACGTACCGCCGGGGCTTCGCGCCTCCGGGGTCGGCGGGGGTCCGCGTCGGCTCCCGTGTCCCCGCGGTCAGTTGTTCACCTGTGGTTTCCGTGTGCGCCGAAGCGCACCAGTAGTTGTGGCATCGCACACTGGCCGGATCCCGTCCCTGGAGGCGCATCCATGTCCCACCGTCCGTTCCCCGGCCGCCGCAGCGTCCTGCGCGGCTCCCTCGCCGCTTCGGCGGCCCTGACCCTGCCCACCGCGCTCGGCGCGGCTCCGGCGTTCGCTCTCTCGGGGCGTCCGAAGGCGAGCTGGGGTGTGCAGGCGGGAGACGTGACCACCGACTCCGGCCTGGTGTGGGTGCGTTCCGACCGGCCGGCGCGGATGATCGTCGAGACGTCGGCGACCGAGTCGTTCCGCGACCCACGCCGCTGGCATGGTCCGCTGCTAGATGATCGATTCCAAGGGGTCAGTGATCGTAGGCGGTCAGTGAGCGGTAGATCGGCTCTCCGGTCTGGTCGTTGTGCCAGATGGCGGCGGTC
>NZ_JBEXCS010000183.1:0-6598 GCF_040605395.1 Streptomyces sp. NPDC005648
GTTCCGCCCGCCACCATGCCGACCGTGAAGCCGAGGGAGAGCAGCGTGCCCGAGATGCCCAGGGCGCGGTCCCACGCGACGTACCGCGATGGGACGAAGCCGCACGACTCACTGGACTCGATCCCTATGCTCGTCATACCCGCGACACCCAAGATCACACAATGCCTACTTTGTTGGGCAGACGTACGACCTTGATCGCTAAAGCATCGGGCGAATGCATGACCTGCCCGCAGACGACGACTGGCTCATCGAGCGCCGCCGGGCTATCGGCGCCAAGATCCTTGCCGAGCGCCGGCATCAAAACCTCACCCAGGACGCGGTGTGGATGGCTGCCGGTCTGACTCGTTGGACATACCAGCGAGCCGAGTACGGCGACGAGGTCAAGATCTCCACGCTCCTCCGTATCGCCTGGGTCCTCGATGTCCCGCTCGCCGAACTCGTGAGCTGAGCGGGCCGCCCCCGACGGGGATGCGAGGGCGGACCGCGGTTCTCAGAGACGGGTACCGACCGCGATCCGGTCGTTGCCCGCAAGGCGGACGATCGCCCGCTGGAAGATGAGCAGCCGGCGCTCGTCGAGGGACTCGACGGCCGTAAGCGGGATGGAGCCGATGCCCACCATGGACAGCACCAGGCCGAGGAAGGCCCGCTGCTCATCGTCGAGGCCGAGCGTGTAGAGGCGCCCCATCAGCCCTTCCCACCGGGCCGTCATCCGGCCATCGTGCTTCACGATGAGTGCGGCGCGGACGCCCTTATGGGCGAGGAGAGTTTCCTCCTCGGCGAGGGCCTTCGCGGCGGCGCGGTCACGGTCACCCTTGGAAGACTGCACCAGCAGTTCGCCGAGGCTTACCTCGTCGGCGGCATCTGCAGGCGCTCCGGTCGTGGTGGTCATGGTGCCTCCGTACGGGTTCGGTATCCGCCAGGGCCGAACGCGGCGGCGAGCACGGCGGGATCGGTCAGCCTCCCCGAGCCGTCCGGGCGCTCGATCCACCACCGGCCCTGCACGGAGTGCAGGACGGGCGGGCAGCGAAGGACCCAGCCAGCCGGCCGCACGGTGAAGAGGCGGAGGTCGTCGAGGTCGTCGCCGAGGTCGGGCGGCAACAGCCACCACGCGACATCGCTGTAGACGTCGCCGAGGATCGGCCCGAGACGATCGGGGCCGATCCGACGGATTGCCGCGACACTCTCAACGAGAGGCGCCTCGGCAACGCGCCACAGCGTGCCACTGGGGATCTCACCGAATTCGTCGAGCTCCCACTCGCGCAGCACCGGCGCCGGGTCAGGAGCGCTGGACAGCAGCCACTCCTGGCCTGCCTGGTGCATCGGACCTGCGGTCGGTACGGCCATAGCCAGCACGGTAGGCAGCCTCGTTGCTGCAATGTGTGACGATTTCTCGGAATTTCTACTGCCGTGTGGAGGGGTTCGCGGCCTTGCTCACATCAGGCCCAGAGCGGCCCGCGCGCGGGCGATCAGACGGTGCGCCTGGGGGCCGGTGACGGAGGCCTTCGTGAGCTCGTCCCAGACGGTTCGGTAGAGGCTGATCTCGGCCTGGTCCGTCAGCCGGAGCTCGGCACCGATTGTCTCCACCATGACCAGCTGGTCGTCGAACATCCAGAATCCATGCGTGGGGACGACGGTCAGATCGGCGCCGAGCGGCACGATGCCGAGCTCCACCGTGGAGATCCCGAAGGTCCCGGCCAGACGGTCCAGTTGGCCCGCCATCACGTCGCGTGGGAACAGGAGCATCTGCAAAGCCGCCTCCCAGATCAGGAAGTGGAAGCGGCGGCCCGGGCTGTAGAGGGCCTGCTGGCGCTGTATCCGGGCGTTCACGCCCGCCTCGATGTCCTGCGTGGTGCGGTGCAGGGCCGTGGTGCGCAGGAACATGTGCCGGGCGTACTCAGGGGTCTGCAGGAGTCCCGGGATCACGGCCGCTTCGAAGTTCCAGATCTCGGCCGACGCGCTCTCGGTCGCGTGCCACGCCTCCTGACGGGCCCGCACACCCGCGGTCAGCTGGCGGCGCCACGACGCGTAATGCGTCTCCAGCGTCCGCAGACGGCTCGTCAACTCCGGCAGGACATCGACGGCCCCCGCGGCTGCAGCCCACGCCTCGAGGTCGGCCACGGTCGGCGCCTGCTTACCCGTCTCGATCTTGCTGACCTTCGACGCCGGCCAACCCAGCTGCTCGGCAAAGGCCTTGCCAGTCAACCCAGACTCGGCGCGCAGCTCACGAAGCCGCGCGCCGAGCGTGATCCGGGCTGTCTGGTAGTCGCTCACCGGGGAGGCGCGTTCTCCTTCTGGTAGTCCTCGAAGGTGATCGCATGGTGCCACGCCGCGCCCTGCCACTGCACGTGCCGGAGGACGTCGGCGGGATCGTCCGAGAGCACGACCCCGAGGAAGCGGTCATGCTCGCCGAACTGCAGCCGGGCCACGGTGCTGCTGTCGAACAGCCAGTAGTCGTACGCCGGCAGCGCCAGCACGTCCGCCTGGCGGCGGGACAGGTAGCGGATGTCCTCACCGACGCCGAGGTTGTAGGGCGTCCCCCACAGCTCGAACCGCAGGTAGTCCGAGGGCGGTTCGTCGATGACGCGGACGCGCTCCACCCGCCGGCCGGTGCCGGTCACCTCCCGCATCAGGTCGAGCCACGGCTCGAACCAGTCCAGGCCCGGGTCCTCGCCCGCGAGGAAGCGCCGGTATGGGTCGTCCTCCTCGGGGATGCCGTACGACGTGCGCACCTCGAGCCGGTACGCGGTGTGTTCGACGTCCCGGAAGAGCTGCAGGAAGGCGTCGCTACTGACCAGCTCAGACACCCGTCACCTTCCCGGCGTGCAGCTCGAAGAGGATGGCCGGCACCACGACCGCGTCTTCGCCCTCTTTGAACTGCAGGAGTTCGCCGCGCTTGCCGGCGTCGGTGAGGGCGACGCCCTGGACGACGATGTCTCCGGTCTCGGTGTCACGGTAGAAGGAGGGGCAGCCCCCGCCCTGCGAGGTGTTGCTGCTGCCGAGGAACTCGAGCGCCATGATGTCCACCCTTCGTGGCTGTCGGGATGCTCAGTGTGCTCGGTCTGGCCGGAGAAAGGGCGCCCGTTGCTCGAAATTTCTCCGATTCCCCACGCTCTCAACCGAGTTGCTAGCAAGCGGGCAAAATCCCGCTGCTGTCCCCGGACATGACGAAGGCGCCCCCGCCCGGCGAGAGCCGGTGCGGGGGCGCGATGCCTTCAGGTCAGGAGGGTGCGGGTCCCATGTTGGCGACCCAGATGGCTCCGGAGTAGCCGCCACCGACGTAGAGCTTCTGGTTCACGCCGTCGGCCGGCCCCTTGTACGCGAGGACGATGGTGGCGTGGCCGGAGCCGTCGACCTCGCCGGCCTGGACGACGAACTCGCGCACACCCGCGATGCCAATGAACGCTGGCTGCGGGTACATCGGCGCATAGCCCTCGGCCTCCGGAGTGGCGCCGCCGGAACTGACGTAGCGGGAGACGCCGCCGCCGGCGGCCTTGATGCCCATGTCGAGGTAGATGACGCCGCCGGTGCGCATGAACGAGGGGCTGAACCAGAGCAGGTCGCCGACGCTCGCGGCTACCGAGGTGCCGATCTCGATCCCGCCGGACGCCGTGACGATCGTCCAGGATGCCGCCGCGGTGAGCGTGATGATCTGCCGGTCGATCCGGCCGTCCGTGCTGGCGGCCACTGCCCCACCGCCAGCCTGTGCCACCTTCCGGTCGACGTAGGCCTTCCGGGCCAGCTGATTGTCGAACTCCGGGTCGAAGCCGGGACCCAACGGGATGCGCTCGCCGAAATTCTTCTCGCCGTCGATGATCTGGTCGCCAGTTGTCCGGACCACGCCCGTCAGGGCTGCCGGGTCGATCAGCGTCGCGTAGCTGCCGACCACCGGATCCGGCACCACCACGTCCGCCAGGACCACGCTCGGGGAGGCCTTGGGCAGCCTGATGTACCGGACCCAGTTCGGGGCGTTGGTGAACTTGCTGGTGACCGTGTACGTCCAGTCGTACGGCGACATCCCGGTCGCGTCGGTGGCCACCAGGCGCACGCTGAACGCGCCGTCGACGAGCGGCACCGAGACGCCCCCGCCGAAGGTGAGGTCGTCCTCGCCGATCGTCACGAGGTCCGGCCCGGTGATGAGTAGCTTCCCCTCGATCCATCGGCCGTCCGGCAGCGTCAACGGCACCCCTGAGGAGACGGTGACCTTCTCCACACCCGCAGGCAGCGGCATGGTGTGCTCCCTTACACGTACTGGCGGCGCGTCGGGTCGAGGCCGACAGCGAGCGGGCTGGACGAACCGCCGCCGCGCGACGGTGAAGGGTCCGAGGGCGCCGGGCTCGGGCTGTCGGAGCAGTCGTAGCGGGGCGCGTCGTCTGGTGAATCCGTGGTGCGCTGGCAGGTGTAGGTGTGGGTGACGCTCTGGGCGTCGGTCCATTTCCATATCCAGCCGGCGGGCGGCTGTCCGGGGGCACCGTCCTTGCCGTTAGTTCCGTCTTTGCCGGGTGCTCCGTCCTTGCCCGGCACGCCGGCCTCGCCGGGCGCGCCCGATGCTCCGGATGCGCCCGGCGACGGGGTAACGGTGGGCGCGGCCTGGCCCGGCAGACCCCGCGGACCGCGTGGTCCGGTGGCACCGGTGGGGCCCGGGATGGGAACAGGAACCTTCGCGCGATCGGGCAGGTTGTCCACGGCGCGCGACGGGTCGGGCGCAGCCGGTGTACCGCCCTTGGCGGTGATCTGGGCGCGCAGGACGCGGACGTCGGAGGCCAGGGTGGTGACGGCCTCGCCCCGCCGGTTGGCCTCCGCCTCGAGGGCATCCGCTCGGTGCGCCTCGGCGTTGATGCGCAGCCACACCAGGACGACCGCGCCGCCGAGGACCAGGAGCACGGCGGCAACGGCCAAGGAGCGCCACCGTTGGGCGAGTGCGTGCTGTGCATGTACGCGGGTCACGGGGGTTGCCCTCCCAGTTCGGTGATGCGCTGCAGCAGCCGGGCCTTCTCGGCGGTGAGCTCGGCGATCTGCGTGTGCAGGCCCGCCTTGTCGGCCCGCTCGCTCGCGAGCTCGGCGTACGCCGCGGTCAGCCGCTGCTCGGTCTCGGCGAGCTTGGTGACCGCGGCGTTCCGCTCCTCTTGCAGCTGGTTGACGAGCGAGTCGTAGGAGACGAGGACCTGGCCGGTCACGCCGACCCGGTTCTCACCCCTTTTGCCGACGAGCGCGCCTATCGCTGCGGCCAGCCCAACGGCGATGGTCCCGATGGCACTGACGGTGGCAGCGTCCACGCGCTCCTCCTGGTGGTCGATGGTGAACGCGACCGTGGTCCTGCGGCCGGCGTCACTCCGTACGGGTCTCGCTGCGGTAGCCGGTCAGCGGAGGCAGAGCGTTGTCGACGCTCGGGTACTGCGGCGGCCGGGCCCAGCCGAGCAGGACGCCGGCGATGGTCTGCAGCTTGCTGCCGCGCAGCTTCGTGCCGAGGATCTCCAGCAGTCGGAAGACCAGGTAGTAGGCGACGACCAGGACGAGGCTGACGACGTAGGTCACCTTCTCCGAGTCGATGGTGATGCCGGCCTTGACCAGCAGGGTGAGCAGCCACCCCGCGACGAAGGGGACGACGGTTCTCATGGTGGAGATGAACAGAGCGGGCATTGATCTTCCTTTCTTCGCAGGTCAGGAATGGTGTGGGGAAGGCCGGTTATGAAATGGCCGCGAATTCCACACCACGGGGTCAGGCGGGGATCCACACCCCGCCATGAACGAAGCCGTGCAGGCCGCAGCACCGCCACAGCAGGGACGGCTCGAGGTGCAGCGGCTCACGGGAGACGAGGGTGTGGGCCCCCGTACCGGCGGCCACCCAGCAGCCGTCGTGCACCTTCAGCTCGGCAGGTACGTCCTCGAGCGCAGTGCACCAGTGCCAGAACGTCGGGTTGGGCTCGGTGGTCAGCCAGCCGTAGTAGATGTCGTCGGTCAGCCGGGTCATGCCGACCATCTCGAGGCTCGGCCAGTCCGATGGCGGGACGCTGCGGTCGTGGCCCATCAAGCGACCACGGTGAACAGCCCGGTTTTGACGCCGAGGTAGTTAAGGGACTTGCTGCCGGGGATGCCGTTGGCATCCTTGCCCGCGTAGCCGAGATACCGCTGCCAGGCGGCATACGCGCTAACGGTGGCCGATCCGAAGGAGCCATCCCCGGCGTACGTCTTGCCGAGGTAGCCCAGCTTGACGAGGGCGGCCTCGACGAGGTTGGTGCCGGCCATATATGTGACGTGCCCCTGCCGCGCCTTGGGGTCGGTCTTCGCCGCAGTGATGAGCCGGGACAGGTCGACCTTCGGCAGGGACGGCTTGGACGGCGTGCTGCTGCCGCCCGGGGTGGTGGCGAGCTGCTTCTTCACGTCGGCTCGGAAGGCGTCCATGTCGAAGCTGGGGTCGACCTTGCCGGGCTGTACCTCCTTGTGCCCGGCGACGGACTTCTCCGTCCAGCCGTGTGCGCGGCACAGGGCCGCTGCCCACAGCACGGCCTGGTGGTACTGGGCGTCCGGGTAGGGGTCCTTGCCGTTGCCGAGGTTCTCGATCTCCAGGCCGTACAGGCAGTCGTTGCCGTCGGCGTTGGCC
>NZ_JBEXCS010000184.1:0-6486 GCF_040605395.1 Streptomyces sp. NPDC005648
ATCCTCCGACCGTCTGCTGCGCAACCAGCCGAAGGCCCGCAAGAACAACCAGGTCCCCCGCGCTTGCGAGGGACCTTCGTTGTGCGTGCGCCGCCAGGGACTCGAACCCCGGACCCGCTGATTAAGAGTCAGCTGCTCTAACCAACTGAGCTAGCGGCGCCTGCTGACGTCGTAACTCTACCGGATCGGTGGGGGTGCTCCCGACCACCCCCCAGGCGCCCTGTCGGGTGGATCGTGGGCGGTCGTGTACGTCATTCGGACCGTCAGAATGCGCGTCCGGAAGACAGTTGGGAAACTGATCGACGTGCATGAGCGCGGACATTTCGGCCTGGAGTGTGAGGGGAATCGCATGGAGACTCCGGTATTCGAGGAATTCGATCCCGCGAGCGACTGCGACTGCCCCGGGTGCCTGCACTGGCGGCGGGTTCTTCCCCACGCCCGCACCGTCCGCCACCCCGCCGCCCACCGCACGGTGATCGTCGCGGCCGCCGCCTCCGCCGCCCTCGGCGCGGGCCATGTCGCCCCCGCCCTCGCCGCCCCCCACGCCCCCACCGTCCCCGGCGTTCCCGCAGGTGACACCGGTGACGAGCCCACCACCCCGCAGGGCTCCAAGGCCCCGCTGCACGGCCCGGCCGGCAAGCCGGCGAAGCCGGCCCAGGCGATCAGGACGCCCGCGATCACCCGCGCCGAGATCATCAACCGGGCCAAGAACTGGATCGCCGCCGAGGTCCCTTACAGCATGTCGGACTACTGGTCCGACGGTTACCGGCAGGACTGCTCCGGCTTCGTCTCGATGGCCTGGAACCTGCCCGGAAACGAATGGACCGGCAGCCTCGACAAGTACGGAGTGCGTATTACCCCGGAGGAGCTGCAACCCGGCGACATTCTGCTCTTCCACAATCCCGCGAACCCCGAGAAAGGCTCGCACGTCGTCATTTTCGGCGGCTGGACCGACTACACGCACACCTACTACATCGCCTACGAGCAGACCCGCCCGAACGCCCGCCGCCAGGCCACCCCCTACGCCTACTGGAGCAACTCGGACCGCTATGTCCCGTACCGCTACAAGGGCCTCACGGCGGACACGGCGGGGGCGGGGGCGGGGGCCGGGACGGGCGCCGGTGCGGGCACTGGGGTGAGCAGCGGGACCGGCTCCGGCTCCGGGTCTGGATCCGGCTCCGGCACACCTTCCGGGGGGACCTCCGGGAAAGACGCCGCGCCCTTTCCCGGGGCGGCGTATTTCGGCCCCGGCGCGAACAACGCCCACGTCACCCGGCTGGGCCAGATGCTCGTCGCGCGGGGCGGCGCACGGTTCTACACCTCGGGGCCGGGACCGCGGTGGTCGGCCGCCGACGGTCGGGCCACGCAGGCGTTCCAGCTGGCCCAGGGATGGCAGGGCGCGGACGCGGACGGGCTGCCGGGACCGCTGACCTGGCAGCTGCTGGCGACGGGGAAGGGGCACGACATCCCGGCTGCCGGGACTGCCGGGACTGCCGGGACTGCCGGGACTGCCGGAGCCGGCGGGCCGGCCGGTGCGGCGGGACCACCCGCGGCCCACGGGAAGCCCGGCGCCCCGGGCAAGCCCGCACCGAAACCGGCCCCGCCGGGGAAGCCGGGAAATCCGGAAAAGCCGGGACAGCCCGGGCAGCCAGGCACGCCCGCCTCGCACGGCGTGCCCGGTTATCCCGGGCGCGGCATGTTCCGGCCCGGGGCGAACAACGCCTATGTCACCGAGCTCGGCGAGCAGCTGGTGAAGAAAGGGTTCGGCAAGTACTACACCACCGGGCCGGGGCCGCGCTGGGGCGAGGCGGACCGGCGCAACGTCGAGGCCTTCCAGCGCGCCCAGGGCTGGCGGGGCGGCGCGGCGGACGGCTACCCGGGGCCGGAGACCTGGCGGCGGCTGTTCGCGTAGGCCGACGGCAGCGCTCGTACGACCCGAAACACCCCTGTCGCCGGATCAGCTGAGGCCGGCCGGCAGCAGCTCACCTGAAGACGGTCGGCAGCAGATCGCCCGAAGAGCAGTCGGCAGCGGATCACCTGAAGACGACCACCTGGCAGTACCCCCTGTTGTGACGCATCGCATCTGGCGCGGAGGCTGGAGGCACGCATGAGCACCACGACCACTTCACAGACACCCGAGTCCGACGGACCGAGCAGAGCCGGCGTATCCGGGTCAGCCCGTCTCATCCACAACGAGGCGACCATGGAGATCCCCGTCCATCTGCTCTTCCGTGACGACCCGGACCCGGCGCCGGTCCCCCTCGGACCCGCGGTCGTCGGCCGTCGGCAGGGGACCGGCGAGCAGCCGCGTTTCCGCCGCCCGGTCGCGGTGAAGCCGCGTCCCGTCCCGCAGGTCGACGCCGGGCCGGCCGAACGTCCGGCCAGGGTGCTGCCCGGCACGGCGGGTGTGCTCGCCGGGGCCTGCGGGGTCGCCGGGTGTGTGGCGAACTCCTGGTGGGCGGGGGTGCTGCCGCCGCTCGCGGTGGAGGCGCTCAGACTGCCGGAGTACATGGGCGCCGGGCTCGGTCCCGCGCAGTGGGCGGCGTACGCCGGGGCCGGCGCGCTCGGGCTGTTCGGCTTCGGCGGACTGGCGCGGGGGCGCACCGGGCGGGCCTGGGTGCTGGGGCTGTTCGGCCGGTACCGCGGGACGGTCCGGCGCACCGGACTGATGTGGGTCAACCCGCTGCTGCTGCGGCGTCGGGTGGACGTACGGCTGCGGCACTGGCGCAGCGAGCCGATGCCGGCCGCCGACGGGAACGGCGTGGCGCTGCGGGTCGTGGTCCTGGTGGTGTGGCGGGTGCGGGACACCGCGCGGGCCGTGCTCGGGGTCGAGGACCACGAGACGTATCTGCGTGAGTGCGTGGAGGCGGGTCTCGCCCGGGTGCCGGTCGAGATGCCCGGTGACCCGAAGGGCTCGGCGGAGGCGGCCGGGGACGCGCTGACCCGGCTGGTCGCGGCGGACGCGGCGCCGGTCGGTCTGGAGGTCTTCTCGGTCCAGCCGGTCCGGATCGAGTACGCCCCCGAGGTCGCCGCGGCGATGCACCGCCGCCGGATCGCCGCGCTGGACGCCCAGCACCGGGCGAGCGTGCTGACGTCGGTCGTGGACTCGGTGGAGGACACGGTGACGCGGCTGACCGTGCGGGGCCTGGTGGAGCTGGACGACTACGAACGCAAGGCGCTGGTGAAGGACTTGACGGTCGCGTTCTGCTCGGGACGCGGGGAGCAGGGGCCGTAGAAGACGCTCCTGCAACGCCACCGGTATTGGTCTGGACTTTGTATGGACACGGCCAACGTACGGCAATAATCTGAGACTTGGTCTAGACCTGCACGGCTCACGGAACTTCCCCACACGTTCTCCAGGAGCGGCAGCATGCGCAGAAAGACCAAGTTCTACGGGGCCGTGGTGGGCCTCGCGACCACCGGAGCCCTGGTCCTGTCCACCGGTGGCGCGAGCGGCCACGGCTACACCGACCTCCCCGTCAGCAGGCAGAAGCTCTGTGCCAACGGCACCGTGACGAACTGCGGCGACATCCAGTACGAGCCACAGAGCGTCGAGGGCCCGAAGGGCTTCCCGGCCGCCGGGCCGGCCGACGGATCGATCTGTTCCGGCGGCAACGCCCGTTTCGCGCAGCTCGACGGGGCGAAGACGCCGTCGGGCGGCGCGTGGCCGACCACCAGGGTGACGGGCGGTCAGGCCTACACCTTCCGCTGGCAGTTCACCGCCATGCACGCCACCACCGACTTCAAGTACTACGTCACCAGGGCGGGCTGGAACCAGAACCACCGGCTGGCCCGCTCCGACCTCAACACCACCCCGTTCCTGACCGTCCCCTACAACGGCCAACGGCCCCCGGCCACGCTCTCGCACAGCGGCACCCTGCCGTCGGGCCTGTCCGGCCGCCATGTGATCGTCGCGGTCTGGACGATCGCGGACACGGCCAACGCGTTCTACGCCTGCTCGGACGTCACGTTCTGAGCATTGCTTGAGCCAAACGGGCTTTCCCCGGGGGTAGGTTCACCGCATCAAGCAGTACCTGACCTCGGGGGAAGCCATGGACGTGCTGTTCTACCTCCTGCCCGGCGTGATGCTGGCCGCGGCCCTCTTCATGATCTACCGGGTGGTGCGCCGCTGGCTGCAGATGCGCGCGGCCTGGAACAGCGGGCTGACCGCGCAGGGCCGCTGTCTGCGGATGTTCACCACGACCCATGGCGGCGGCGAGAACAGCCGGGTCCGCACCGTGCTCCATCACGTCTACGAGTTCACGGCCCATGACGGCCGCGTGGTCCGTTTCGAGGAGGAGGGCGGCCCGGGGACCCGTCTGGAGGGCGATCTCGTCACGGTCCACTACACGGACGGCAGGGGGGACGTGGTCGCCACGGCCCAGGCGCCGGCCCCCGTGCGGCAGGCCGCGTCGACTCTCGGGTTGCTGGCCTTCCTCGGGGTGTTCGCGGTGTTCTGCGTCGGCTTCATGGTCACGTACCACTCGGAGGACTCCGGCTCGGACAGCTCCGGATACTCGACGACCATGCCGTAGCAGGGGCGACGCCATGGCAATCTGACGGAACGTCAATTACCGTGCGCCCACATGAAGTCCAGTGAATCCAGCGAATCCGGCGAGCTCAGCGAGTCCAGTGAGTCCGGCCGGTCCGACGGAGCCACCGGCCGCAGGCGCACGGTCGCGGAGCTCGTGGCCGAGCGGTGGGGCGACCACCGTCCGGGTCTCTGGTTCGAGGAACGGACGCTCACCCACCACGAGTTCGCCGCCGGAGCCGCGGCCCGGGCGGCCCTGCTGGCCGACCTCCTGCCATCCGGCGCCGAGCCCCATGTGGGCGTCCTGCTGGACAACACCCCTGAATACCCGCTCTGGTTGGGCGCCGCGGCTCTCGCGGGTGCCGCGGTCGCCGGTATCAACCCCACCCGCCGCGGTCCCGAACTCGCCCGCGACATCCTGCACACCGAGTGCCGCGTCCTCGTCACCGGCCACACCCACCTGCCGCTTCTCGCGGGTCTCGAACTTCCCGGTGTACGAATCCTGTTGACGGACACGGACGAGTACGACGACCTTCTCGCACCGTATACGACCGCCGTACCCGACCCGTCCCGGGCGACCCCCGACGACCGTCTGCTGCTCTACTTCACCTCCGGCTCCACCGGCGCGCCCAAGGCGGCCATCTGCACCCAGGGCCGGCTGGCCGCCGCCGGGGCCTCACTGGTGGGCCAGTTCGGCGTCCGGCGGGAGGACGTGCACTACATCTGTATGCCGATGTTCCACGGCAACGCGGTGATCGCCGACTGGGCGCCCGCGCTGGCGGCCGGGGCGGGGGTGGCGCTGCGGCGGCGCTTCTCGGCGTCCGGGTTCCTGGCGGACGTACGGAAGTACGGGGCGACGTACTTCACGTATGTGGGGCGGGCCGTGCAGTACGTACTGGCGACCGAGGAGCGTGCCGACGACCGGGACAATCCGCTTCGGCTCGGCTTCGGCACGGAGGCGGGGGCGGTCGACGCGGCGGCCTTCGAGCGGCGGTTCGGGGTGCGGCTGGTGGAGGGGTACGGGTCCTCGGAGGGCGGGGCGGCGATCCAGTGGTCGCCGGGGACGCCGACGGGGGCGGTGGGACGGGCGGGGCCCGGGCTCGTCGTACTCGACCGGGAGACGGGGCAGGAGTGTGGGACGGCTCGGTTCGACGCGGCGGGGCGGCTGGTGAACGGGGAGGAGGCGATAGGGGAGCTGGTCAACCGCGGACGGAACCCCTTCGAGGGGTACTGGCGCAACCCGGAGGCGGAGGCCGAGCGGCGGCGGGGCGGGGTGTACTGGACCGGGGACCTCTTCTACCGGGACGCGCGGGGCTATCTCTATTTCGCCGGGCGCACGGACGACCGTATCCGCGTCGACGGCGAGAACCTGGCCGCCGCGATGATCGAGAACATCCTCGCGCGGTACGAGGGTGCCCATGCCGTCGCCGTGTACGCGGTGCCCGATCCGGTGACCGGGGACCAGGTGATGGCCACGGTCGCGGGGAGCTTCGAGCCGGAGGGATTCACCGAGTTCCTGGCGGCCCAGCCGGACCTGGGGACGAAGATGGCACCCCGGTTCGTGCGGGTGGTGGACCGCATGCCGGTCACGGCAACCAACAAGATCCACCGAGCGGCCCTCCGCCGCGAGGGCCTCCACTGCCCCGACCCCCTGTGGTGGCGCCCCCCGGGCGAACACACATACCGCAGACTCCCGACCCCGAACGCACAGGGCTGACCCCCCCCGCCAGCCGCCCATGTGGTGTCCCGGGAATGTCGAAGGACCCTCCGCTTCCACGGGGGGTCCTTCTGTGGTGCGCCGCCAGGGACTCGAACCCCGGACCCGCTGATGCTGCGTCTTCTGGGGGGTAACCCCCAGACCCCCAGCCGCCCATGTGGTGTCCCGGGAATGTCGAAGGACCCTCCGCTTCCACAGCGGGGAAAAGATTTGTGCGCCGCCACGGACTCAAAACCAG
>NZ_JBEXCS010000185.1:0-6344 GCF_040605395.1 Streptomyces sp. NPDC005648
AAGGCCACCGGCAAACCCATCGACGTCCGCGTCGCCCACCACTTCACCGTCCGCGGCGGACTCATCGTCCGCTTCGAACAATTCGTCGACACCGCGCTCGTACGCGACGCCATGACCGCATAGACCAAGCCCCACCACCCACAGAGCAGGAGAGCCCCGTGTCCGCTGCCGACAACAAGGCGCTCGTCATCGCCTTCTACAAGCAGGCCTTCAACGCCTACGAGCCGGAGCAGGCCGCAGCCGCCCACCTCGGCGAGACCTACACCCAGCACAACCCCGAGGCCCAGGACAGCCCCGAAGCCTTCATCGGCTATGTCCACTGGCTGCACGGCCAGTTCCCCGACCTCCGCCTGGACATCAAGCGCGCCGTCGCCGAAGGGGACCTGGTCGTCACCCACAGCAACCTGCACCTCAAGCCCGGCGACCGCGGCATGGCCATCGCCGACTTCTGGCGGATCGCCGACGGCAAGATCGTCGAGCACTGGGACGTCATCCAGGAAGTCCCCGAGAAGAGCGCCAACGACAACACCATGTTCTGACAGCCGCCCACCGAGGAGGACGCGATGGCCGACACGAGAACCGCCCCCGGCGATACCGGTCCCGACACCACGCCCGAGGCGAGCAGCTGGTACGCGCTGTACGAGTTCGCGCTGGTGACGGTGTTGCTGTTCGGCGTCGTCAGCGCGGTCCGGTTGTTCGTCGTGCCCTCCTCGGCGCTGGCCGTGAGCGGCATCCATCTCGCGCTGGCAGCTGTCGGCGCGGTGGTGGGGGTGCTCGCGTTCCTGCTCATCCGCAGTGCGTGGGGGCGGCGTTCCGGTGCGCACATGAACCCGGCCGTCTCGGTCGGGCTGTGGCTGATGGGTGCCTTCCCCGGGCGGTGCGTCCTGCCGTACGTCGTCGGGCAGGCGGCGGGTTCGCTGGCGGGCACGGGGCTGGCCGCGCTGGTGTGGGGTGCGCCCGCGAGCGACCCTCCCGCCGATTACGCCGTGATCCAGCCGGCTCCGGGGTGGGGCACGACGTCCGTCGTCGTCACGGAGGTCGGCTGTCTGCTCCTGCTCACCCTTGTGATCGGCTTCTTCCTGGCCAATCCGACGTACAACGCCTGGCTGCCCGGCGTACTGGCGGTGCTGACCGCCGCGATCGTCGCGGTCCTCGGCCCGCGCAGCGGGGGTTCGACCAACCCGGCCCGGCAGTTCGGGCCCGCGTTGCTCTCGGGCAACCACCACTACCTGGTCTTGTACCTGTTGGCACCGGTCGTGGGGGCGGTCCTCGGCGCGGCGGCCCACCGCGAGCTGGTCCGCCGCACCCGACTGCGCCGGCCGCGGACCTACCGGCTGTGTCCCTTGGCCGCGGAGGCGGCCGAGGCCTTGTGAATCGCCGTGTACCCGACCATCCGCGCGTCCGGTGAGCCGGGAAGCCACCAGTACGGCAAGGTGGTCTCCAAGGGGAAGATCCTCGACACCGTGTGGAACTACGGCTTCCAGGGGGAGTCAGGAGTGGTGGAGACGTATATCTACAGCCTGCGCCGCAAGCTGGACGACGCCGACCACTGTCTGATCCGCACGGTGCGAGGCGCCGGGTACCTGATGTACGCGGGGTAGGCCGCGACGGGTGAGCGTCCACCACACCGCCACCGGGCTCACGGCGAGTGAGACGCGTGCCGCCCATCGCTGTCGCGCGTGGGCGGCGTCGGTCCGTGGCCGAGGCGGCCTCCGGTCTCGTACCGATACCTCGCGTGCGCCCGTGGTCCGCTCCGCCTTCCGGTCATCGCCCCTCGGCGGCCGGAGAACTGCGGGGCTACCAGGCGACGGGCAACTCGTAGATGCCGTAGGCCTGGGAGTCCTCCTTGAACTTCAGTTCCGACAGGTCGGCCGCGAGGCGCAGGGTCGGGATCCGGCGGAACAACGTGCTGAAGACGACGTGGAGTTCGATGCGGGCCAGCTGCTGGCCGATGCACTGGTGCGGGCCCCAGCTGAAGGCCATGTGGTGGGCGGCCCTGCGGGCGAGGTCGAGCTTCGCCGGCTCGGGGAACGCCTCCGGGTCCCAGTTGGCCGCGGGCAGCGAGGCGATGACGCCCTCGCCCGCGCGGATGACCTCGCCGTCGATCTCGATGTCCTCGACGACCGCCCGGCGGGCGAGCAGATGCGGGATGGTCAGGTAGCGCAGCAGTTCCTCGACCGCGTTCGCCACGTACTTCGGGTCGCCGCTGTGCTCTCGCAGCGCCGCGAGCTGGTCGGGATTCTCCAGCAGCAGGGCGGTGCCCAGGGTGATCATGTTGGCGCTGGTGTCATGGCCGGCGACCAGGAGGATGTGCCCGAGCGGAGCGGCCTCCTCCATGGAGAGGTCGCCCGCCCGCACGCGCTCGGCGAGGTCGGTGAGGACGTCCTCGCCGGGGTCGTCCATCTTCTTCTCGATGAGCCCGGAGATGTACGCGCGCAGCACCCGCGCGGTCTCGGCGGCCTCCTCCGGTGACTTGAACCGCGCGTTGGTGACGCCCGCGTGCTCCTGGAAGAACTCGTGGTCGTCGTACGGCACTCCGAGCAGCGCGCAGATCATCAGTGACGGCAGCGGCAGGGACAGCGCCTCGTTCAGCTCGGTCGGGTTCGGGCCCGCGAGCATCCTGTCGATGAGGTCGTCGGTGATCTGCTGGATCTCCGGGCGCAGCTTCTCCATCCGGTGCCGGGTGAAGGAACTGGTCAGCATGCGGCGCCAGCGCTGGTGCTCGGGGCCGTCGGTGTTGTTGATCGACGGCTGCATCTGGGAGGCGTGCGCCTTCATGCCCTCGGTCGTGTGGGGGTAGCCTGGCGCGCCGATGTTCGCGCTCAGCCGCGGGTCGGCCAGCAGCCGGCGGGTCGCGGCGTGCGAGGTGGCCAGCCACGGCGTGGTGCCGTCCCAGGTCTCGACCCGCCGCACCGACTTGCCGCTGTCGTGCAGCGCGACCAGCGCGGGCGGCGGCGCGAAGGGGCACTGCGCCGCCCTGGGCGACGGGTAATGGGGAATCTCCTCCGCCGCATGGGCACCGGTCGGGTTCTCGGCCATGTCCGCACTCCTCTTGCTCGGCTTCATCGCCGGACGGGGAGGAGCGGTACGCCGGTCATGCACCGGCGGTGACCGCCCGCGTCCCACGCTGCCCCCGCCCGACGACGGCTGCGGCAGCACCATGCCGGAAGACCGGGCGCGGTCCCGTGCGGCGGCGCTGCGGTGTGTACATCCGGAACCTTACGTCGACCGGTCGGTACAATCAATCGCTCCGAGCATTGATCGGGGCAGGACGCTGCTCTACGCTCTGCTCAATATTCGATCGATCGGTCGAACTAACAAACTCGGGCTCACGCGGGCGGAGCCGCCCCCTGTGCACCGTGGAGGGCAGATGAGCAAGACGACTGAGACGACGGCCGCGGCACCCGGAGGCCGGGCCGACACCTCCGAACTGCTGGACGTCGTGGTCATCGGCGCGGGTGTCACCGGCATCTACCAGCTGTACCGGGCTCGCGAGGCGGGCTTCTCGGTGAAACTGCTGGAGGCCGGCACCGGTGTCGGCGGCGTGTGGTACTGGAACCGCTACCCGGAGGCGCGCTTCGACTCCGAGAGCTACTCCTACGGCTACCTGTTCTCCAAGGAGCTGTGGGAGGAGTGGGAGTGGTCGGAGCAGTACGCCGGCCAGCCGGAGATCGAGCGCTACTTCAACCACGTCGTCGACCGGTTCGACCTGCGCCGCGACATCGTCTTCGGCGCCCGCGTCACCTCGGCCGGGTACGACGAGGACTCCGGCACCTGGACCGTGTCGGCCTCGGACGGTACGACGGTGCGCGCCCGCTTCGTCGTCGCGACCACGGGCAATCTCTCGGTGCCGTTCATCCCGAACATCCCCGGCCGCGAGGACTTCCGGGGCGACCAGCACCACACCAGCCGCTGGCCCAAGACGCCCATCGACTTCACCGGCAAGCGCGTGGCCCTCATCGGCACCGGCTCCAGCGGGGTGCAGGTGGTGCCCGCCATCGCCGACGAGGTGGCGGACCTGACCGTCTACCAGATGAAGGCGGACTGGGTGACGCCGCTGCACAACAGGCCGATCACCCCCGAGGAGCAGGCGAGCCTCAAGGCGGACTACGAGCGGATCCGCGACAGCCTGAGCAGCTCCCCGAGCGGCTTCCTGCACGAGATCAACATGCAGGCCGGCGCCGAGGTCAGCCCCGAGGAGCGCCAGGAGTTCTACGAGAAGATGTGGAACAGCCCGGGCTTCACCAAGCTCACCGAGCACTACCGCGACATGACGTACGACCCGACGGTGAACGGCGAGTGGTGCGCGTTCATGGCCGGGAAGATCCGTGACATCGTCAAGGACCCCGAGACGGCGGAGAAGCTGGTCCCCAAGGACGGCGGCTACGGCGCCCGGCGCCCCCCGTTCGGCACCGGCTACTACGAGGCGTACAACAAGCCCACCGTCTCCCTGGTGTCGCTGCCCGAGGAGCCCATCGTCCGTATCACCGAGTCCGGGATCGAGACGAGCAAGGGCCTGCGCGAGTTCGACATCATCATCTGGGGCACGGGCTACGACTTCGGCACGGGCGCGCTCAACCGGCTCGGTGTACGGGGTCGCAAGGGGCTGGCGCTGGAGGAGTACTGGGCCGAGGGCCCGCGCACCTACCTCGGGGTCGCCACCGCCGGGTTCCCGAACTTCTTCTTCCCCGGCGGTCCGCACGGCGCGCTCGGCAACAACCCCCGGTACGCCGGCGACCAGGTCGACCTCACCCATGACGCGCTGGTGTACGCGCGTGACCACGGCTTCGACGTGATCGAGGCCAAGGCCTCCGCGGAGGCGGAGTGGACCGACCTGATGAACAACAGCGACAACCTGTCGATCTTCCAGAAGGCCAGCTACTTCTACGGGTCCAACATCCCGGGCAAGGCCGTCAGCCAGCTGCTCAACCCCACCGGCCGCTGGAAGCTCCAGGAACTGATCCGGGAGGTCGAGGCGAACGGCTTCGACACCTTCGAGCTCTCCAAGGCGGGCGTCCCGGCCGACGCGTGAGGCCACCAATTTTAGACTTACTGGTCTATTCAAGCCGGGAAAAAGTTGCCGAGGTCACCACGGTTTGGCCGAGCATTTAATTGACCATTCGGTACACACTCCATAGCATGACCGAAACAGTCGACAGGGACGTCGGCAGAGGAGGCGTTTTTCATGACGAAGCGTTGGAAGCAGCGGCCGCCGGGCTCGACGTGGGGCGACTGGGGCGACGACGACGAACTGGGCCGCATCAACCTGCTGACTCAGGAGAAGGTCCTCCAGGGCGTCCGCGAGGTCGAGCACGGGGTCACCTTCAGCCTGAGCCTGCCGCTCGACTACCCCGGCGGCTCGGCCATGAACCAGCGGCGCTACCCGCCGATCCTCCGGCCGACCGAGGACCTCGCGCACCAGCAGGACGTGTTCTACAACATCGTCGCCAGCGAGCACTTCGGCCCGGACCTGATCGACGTGTGGTCCGACGACGTGGTCACCCTCTGGCTGCAGTACTCCACCCAGTGGGACGCCCTCGCCCACCAGGGAGCGGTGTTCGACGCCGACGCCGACGGCGTCGACGAGCCGGTCTACTACAACGGCTACCGGCCCGGCAGCGACCTGGTCGGCCCCAAGGAGGACGCCAAGGGCGACGGCAGCGGCAGCCTCTCCTTCGCCCGCCATCTCGGTCTGGAGCACATGGCGGAGCACGGTGTGCAGGGCCGCGGGGTCCTGATCGACATCGCGCACCACCTGGGCACCGGCTACCAGCCGGTCAACTACAAGCAGCTCCGGGAGATCATGGCGGCGGACAACGTCGTGGTCGAGCCCGGCGACATGGTGCTGCTGCACACCGGTTTCGCGACGCAGATCCTCGCCTGGGGGAAGAACCCCGACCCGGTCGCGATCCACCAGACCGCCGCCTACCTCGACGCCGACGACCCGGACCTGCTGCAGTGGATCACCGACTCGCAGCTCTCGGCGCTGATCTCCGACAACTACGCGGTCGAGGGCGTGGGCGTCACCCAGGCGCAGGGCCCGCACACCCTGCTGCCCATCCACCACCTCTGCCTGTTCAAGCTGGGTGTCCCCCTCGGCGAGCTGTGGTACCTGCACGATCTCGCCGCCTGGCTGCGTGAGCACGAGCGCAGCCGCTTCCTGCTCACCGCTCCCCCGCTCAACCTGCCGGGGACACAGGGCAGCCCGCTGACACCGGTCGCGACGGTCTGACGGGCCGACGGCCCGGCCCGTCCCCCGGCCAGACCGGTCCGACCGCCTTGACGCCGACGGTGCCGACCACGTCCAGGGTCAAGGCGCCGCCCGCCGTGAGCCCGACCTTGCC
>NZ_JBEXCS010000186.1:0-6293 GCF_040605395.1 Streptomyces sp. NPDC005648
TGGAAGATCTCCCGCGGGGTGACCTCCACGCCCCGCGCCCGCGCCCGTGAGACGACCTGGATGGAACGGATGCTGTCCCCGCCCACCGCGAAGAAATCGTCGTCCACACCCACCCGGTCCGCGCCCAGCACCTCGGCGAACACCGCCGCGAGCACGCTCTCCGTCTCGCCGGAGGGCGCCCGGTAGGTCTCCCCCTTGAACACGGGGGCGGGCAGCGCCGCGCGGTCGAGCTTGCCGTTCGGGGCCAGCGGCAGCCGGTCGAGCACCACGAACGCCGACGGCACCATGTACTCCGGCAGCCGTCCGGACGCGAACCGGCGCAGCTCCTGAGTCGACACGCCTGCCGTCAGGTCGAGGTGGCTGCGGCCGGAGGCGGTCGGGTCGTCGCCGGGCCCGGTGGTGCGGGTCGGGACGACGTAGCCGACGAGTTGCTTGGTGCCCGCGTTGCCCTCGCGGACCACCACGGCGGCCTGGGCGACGCCGGGGTGGGCGGTCAGGGCCGCCTCCACCTCACCCGGCTCGATCCGCAGGCCGCGGATCTTGACCTGGGAGTCGCCCCGGCCCACGTACTCCAGCCGCCCCTCACGGTCCCACCGCACCAGGTCCCCGGTCCGGTACATCCGCGCACCCGACGGCCCGAACGGATCCGGCACGAACCGCTCCGCCGTCAGACCGGGGGAGCCTCGGTAGCCGCGGGTCACGGACGTGCCCCCGACGTACAGTTCGCCGGGCACGCCGGGCGGCACGGGCAGCAGGCCCTCACCGAGCACATAGGGGCGTACACAGTCCAGCGGGGAGCCGACCGGAGCGGCCGCGCCGCCGGTCCAGTCCTGGGAGCTCGGGAGCAGGAACTGGGAGACGTAGTAGGTCTCGGTCTGGCCGTAGCCGTTGACGATGCGCACGCCCGGGAAGGCAGCGCGCGCCCGCTCCACCAGCGAACCGGGCAACGCCTCACCCGCGAACACCAACGTGTCCACGGCGACCCTGCCGACGATCTGGTCCAGCATCTCCGAGAACACCGACGGCACCGAACTGACGACACTCCCCCGCCAGCTCTCCCGCTCCGCCAACTCCAGCACGTCCCGCACCACTTCGACCACGCCACCACTCGTCAGCGCTGTCATCACCTCGAACACCGACACATCGAAGTTGATGGAAGTACCCGCCAACATCCGCTTGCCCGGCCCCATGTGGACGGCGTCCATCTGGGTCGGCAGGCAGCCGGCGATGTTGCGATGGGTGGCCGTGACGCCCTTGGGGACGCCGGTGGAGCCGGAGGTGTACATCACGTACAGCGCGTTGTCCGGGTGGACTTCGACCGCCAAGGGGCTCGGGTCGGCGCCGTCGAGGTCCAGGTCGTCGAGGAGGACCACGGGGACGTCGTGCCCGGGGAGCGTGGGTGCCGTCGCGGCGTCGGTCAGGAGGATCGCCGGGCGGGCGTGCTCCAGCATCAGCCCGAGCCGGGCGCTGGGGTAGCGCGGGTCGATGGGCAGATAGGCGCCGCCGGACTTCATGATGCCCAGCAGGGCGACCACCAGGTCCGCCGAGCGCGGCAACGCCAGACCCACCACCGACTCCCCGGTCACACCCCGCCCGACCAGGGCACGTGCGAGACGGTTGGCCCGCTCGTCCAGCTCCCGATACGTCAGCCGCGCCGCACCGCACTCCACCGCCGGCGCGTCGGGGCGGGCCTGGGCCTGCCGCTCGAACAGGCCGTGCACGGTGGTGTCCGCCACCGGCAGGCCCGGTCCGGTGCGGCCGTCGAGCCGCTCACGCTCGCCTGGCAGCAGGACGTCCACCTGGTCGATGCGGTGCGCGGGGTCGGCCACCAGCTGCTCGACGGCGCGCAGGAAGCGGTCGGCGAGGCGCTCGGCGGTGGAGCGGTCGAACAGGTCGGTGGCGTACTCGAGGTTGCCGACGACGCCCTGGCCCGGGATGTCGCCCAGGTTGAAGAACAGGTCGAACTTGGCGGTGTCGGAGAACGAGGGCTCCCACCTGACCTCGAGCCCGCGCATCCCGAAGTCCTCACGGGCGATGTTCTGCCAGGCGAACATCACCTGGAACAGCGGGTGGTAGGCGGTGGAACGCTCCGGGTTGAGCACCTCCACCAGCCGCTCGAACGGCGCGTCCTGGTTGTCGTACGCCGCCAGCGCACGGTCCCGGACCCGGCCCAGCACCTCCCGGAACGACGGAGCGCCGGACAGATCCGCGCGCAGCACCCACGTGTTGACGAAGAAGCCCACCAGGTCGGCGAGCCCGGCGTCGGTGCGGTTGGCGATCGGCGAGCCCATGGTGATGTCGTCGCCCCCGCCGAGACGGCCGAGCAGTACCGCGAGCGCGGACTGCAGCACCATGGCCTCGGTCGCGCCGCTGTCTCGGGCGAGCTTCGCCACCTCGGTCATGACCTCGGGGGCAATGCCGAACTCGACGACGTCACCGCGGTGGCTGGGCTCCGGGGGGCGGGGCCGGTCGGTCGGCAGCTGTATCGGCTGCGGCGCCCCCGCGAGCTCCTGGCGCCAGAACTCCGCCTGGACGGCCAGCAGGCTGTCGGGGTCGTCCTCGTCGCCGAGCATCTCGCGCTGCCACAGCGTGTAGTCGGCGTACTGGACCGGGAGTTCGGCCCAGTCGGGCGCGCGGGACTCCAGGCGGGCTTCGTACGCCGCGGCCAGGTCGCGCGCGAGGGGCGCGATCGACTCGCCGTCGACGGCGATGTGGTGGATGACCAGGGGCAGCAGGTGCTCCTCGGCGCCGAGCCGCAGCAGTGCGGCGCGGAGGGGAATGTCGGCGGCCAGCCGGAAGGACCGGCCGATGATCCGGGCGAGTTCCTCGTCGACCGTGTCCGGTGTCACCTCGGTCAGCGCGACGTCCAGGCCGGCGTCGGCGACGGGCAGCACTCGCTGGTACGGCCTGCCGTCGGCGTCCTCGGCGACCAGGGTGCGCAGGGTCTCGTGCCGGGCGACCACGTCACGCAGCGCCGTGCGCAGCGCGTCGACGTCCAGCGGCCCGGTCAGGCGCAGCACGAAGGACTGGTTGTACGTCGCCGACGGCCCCTCGAAGCGGTCCACGAACCACAGGCGGCGCTGGGCGAAGGAGAGCGGCACCCGCTCGGGCCGGCTGTCGGCGCGGCGCAGCAGCGGCCGGGCCGGGCCGCCGGTGGCGAGGTGCCCGCTCAGCCGGGCGACGGTGGGCGCGTCGAACACGCGGCCGACGCGGACCTCGGCGCCCAGTTCGGCGCGGATGCGGTTGACGAGCCGGGTGGCGAGCAGCGAGTGACCGCCGCGGACCAGGAAGTCGTCGTCGATGCCGACCCGTTCCACGCCGAGCACCTCGGCGAACAGCCTGCACAGCACCTCTTCGGTGGCATTGCGCGGGGCGCGGTAGGGCACGCCCGCGAACTCCGGCTCGGGGAGCGCGGCGCGGTCCGCCTTGCCGTTGGGCAGCAGCGGAAGCCGGTCGAGCGTCACGAACGCGGAGGGCACCAGGTGGTCCGGCAGCTTCGCGGACATGTAGCCGCGCAGGTCCCGCGGCGACCCGCTCCCGGCCGGGACGACGTAGGCGGTCAGATACGAGGACACCGCGGCGCCGCTCGCGGGGCTCCGGCGGGCGATGACGAGGGCCTGTTCGACATCGGGGTGGGCCAGCAGGGCCGCCTCCACCTCGGCGGGTTCCACGCGCACGCCGCGGATCTTCACCTGGCCGTCGCCCCGGCCGACGTAGGCGAGCTGGCCGTCGGGGGTCCAGCGGGCCAGGTCGCCGGTGCGGTACATGCGCGAACCGGCAGGACCGAACGGGTCGGGCACGAACCGCTCGGCGGTCAGGGAGGCCTGGCCGAGGTAGCCGCGGCCCAGCGAGGCACCCGCGACATAGAGCTCGCCCACCACGCCCGGCGGCACGGGCCGCAGCCCGGCCCCGAGGACGTAGGCGCGGCCGTACCGCAGGGGGCGGCCGATGGGCGCGCTCGCGCAGCCGGTGAACTGCTCGCCCGCGCCGAGCGTGTACGCCGTCGCGTAGAAGGACTCGGTCTGGCCGTAGCCGTTGACCACGCGTGCGCCGGGGAAGGCCGCCCGGACGCGCTCCACCAGGGAGCCGGGCAGGCCCTCGCCCGCGAACACGAGGGCCTTGGGGTTGATGCGGCCCGGCAGCTCGTCGAGGAGTTCGGCGAACGCGGACGGCACCGAGTTGACCACGTCGGCGGACCAGGTGTCCCGCTCGCCCAGGGCGAGCACGTCGCGGACGAGTTCGACGCTGCCGCCGTGGCTGAGCGTCGCGAAGATCTCGTACACGGAGACGTCGAAGTTGACGGACGCGCTCGCCAGCATCCGCATCCCGGGCCTGACCCCGAGGGCGTCGACCAGGCCGGGCAGGACGCTGGTGACGTTGCGGTGGGTGATGGTGACACCCTTCGGCCGGCCGGTGGAGCCGGACGTGTACATCACGTAGGCGACGTTCTCCGGCCGGGCCGCCACCGGGTGCGCGGACGCGGCGCCGGGCCCGGTGAGCTCGGCGAGCGTCGCGGTGGGGATGCCGGTGTCCGGCAGGACGGCCGCCGACCCCGGGTCGGTGAGGATCAGCGGCGGGGCCGCGTCCGACAGGAGGAACTCCAGGCGTGCGCTGGGGTATTCGGGGTCGATCGGCAGATAGCCTGCGCCTGCCTTCAGCACGCCGAGCAGGGCCACGACCAGGTCGGGGGTACGGGGCAGCGCCACCGCCACCAGCGACTCCGGGCCGATGCCGCGGGCGGCCAGGGAGCGCGCCAGCCGCTCGGCGCGCCGGTCCGTCTCCGCGTAGGTCAGCGACTCCTCGCCGCTGATCACCGCCACGGTGTCGGGCGCCGCGGCGGCCCGTGCCTCGAACAGCGCGGGCACGGTCGTGTCCGGCACGGACGGCGTGGCGGTGCCGCTGAGGCGCAGCACACGCTCGCGCTCGGCGGGCGTGAGCACGTCCACCGCGCCGACCGGCAGCTCGGGGTCGGTCGCCAGCCGGCGCAGCACCTGTTCGAAGCGTTCGGCGACGAGCTCCACCGCGGGCCGGTCGAACACATGCGGCTGGTACTGCAGCGACAGACGGAGGGCGGGGTCGGCGTCGGCCATCACGGTCACCGGGTAGTGGGTGCCGCTGAACGGCGTGATGCCGGTGATGGCGACGCCGGCCGTGTCGTTGGCCTCGCTCAGACCGACGTGGTCGACGGGGTACGACTCGAAGACGACGATGGTGTCGAAGAGCCGGGTCGTCCCGACGGCCCGGTGGATCTCGCCGAGGCCGTGGTGGTGGTGGTCGAGCAGCTCGCCCTGCCGTTGCTGCAGGCCGGTCAGCACCTGCCGGAGGCTGTGCCAGGGCGACAGTTCCACGCGGACGGGCAGGGTGTTGATGAACAGGCCCACCATGGACTCCACCCCTGGCACCTCGGGCGGACGGCCCGAGACGGTGGCGCCGAAGATCACGTCCCGGCGGCCGGTGAGCTGGCCGAGCAGCACCGCCCAGGCGCCCTGCACCAGGGTGTTGAGCGTGACGCCCAGATCGGCGGCGCACGCGGACAGCCCGCGTGACAGGGCCGGTGACAGCGGTACGTCGACGTTGCCGACGTCGTCACTCCGCGCGGCCGGGTCCATGTCCCGCACGAGCAGCGTCGGCTCGTCGAAGCCGTCGAGTTCGGCCGTCCACGCCTCGGCGGCCGCGGCACGGTCCTGCCGCGACTGCCAGGCCAGGAAGTCGCGGAAGCCACGTGTCCGGGGCAGGACGGAGGGGTCGCCGGCGGAGCCGTACAGCCGCAGCAGGTCCTGCATGAGGGTGGGTACCGACCAGCCGTCGAACAGGACGTGGTGGGCGGTGAGGACCAGGGCGGAGCGGTCCGGTCCGCGGGAGACGAGGGTGAGCCGAAGCAGTGGCGGCGCGGCCGGGTCGAAGCGCTCGGCGCGGTCGGCGGCGAGGAGCCGCTGGAAGGCCTCTTCGTCGGCGTCGGTCAGGTCCAGGTGCCGCCAGGGGAGTTCGACCTCGTCGAGGACGAGCTGGACGAGATCGCCGGCCGTGTCGGAGACGAACGCGGTGCGCAGGTTGTCGTAGCGGTCGAGCAGTGCCTGGCCCGCGGCCCGCATGCGCCGCGGGTCCACGGGCCCGGACAGGTGGTACGCGAACTGCATCTGGTAGGCGTCGTGGGCGGTGTCGGCGAGCATCGACTCGAAGAGCAGACCGGACTGCAGTGGGGTCGGCGGCCACACGTCACGCAGGGACGGGTGCTGCTGCTCCCAGCGCTCCAGCTCGGCCTGACCGACCGTGACCAGCGGCACGTCCGAGGG
>NZ_JBEXCS010000187.1:0-5541 GCF_040605395.1 Streptomyces sp. NPDC005648
AGCTTTCTGCGGCACGCCGAGACCGCGGCCGAGCAGTACGGCCTCGACGCCCGCACCATCCTGGCGGAGGTCGGCAGGCGCGGCCTGGTCGGCGGCCAGGAGGACATGATCGTGGACATCGCCCTCGACCTCACTGCCTGCGGTTGACCCAAGCGGGAGGCGCCCGGGGCGAGGAAGACCGCGGCCCGGGGGAGTGCTCTGCACGCTCCGCTCGCCCCAGCGGCCGTCCAGCAGGCCGAAGCTGAGGTCCGTACGGAAGCAGCCAGGAGCAGGTTGTCGACCCTCCCCCGAGGTCGGCCCACTCGACGGCCGGCACCTTCGTGCCCGCGTGCACGGACCAGATGTTGATGATCGAGCCCGGCCGCCGCGCCAGCATCACCTTTCCGGCTTCGCGGCAGTGGGCCGTGGTCCGTACGGCGTCCGGGGCGGCGGCCGGGCCGGGCAGTACCGGCGCCTTGCCGCCGTGCGCGGCCAGTTCGGGCTCCAGGCTCTCCAGGTCGGCCGCCATGCGGGCGATCACGGCGACATCGGCCCCGGCCTGGGAGAGAGCGACCGCGACTGCTCGTCCGAGCCCCTTGCCCGCGCCGGTCACCCAGGCGGTTCCAGCGTCGAGCCGCAGTTCGGTGGCGCGACGCGCCCGTGGCCGGCCCACATCCCGTTCCGCTCAGCGGTCTTCGCGGTGCCGGAAGCGGATGCCGGCGGTCACAGTGAGCGGCACCGAGCCATGGGAGTTCAGGCCGGCCCGGCCGAGCGAGAGGACTGTGATGTCGCCCAGAGATGTCGCCCGGACCCCCCGCCCCCAACGACCTGTCCCGCTGATCATCGGGATACTCATCCTCGCCGACGTCGTCAGCGCGTTCGAGTCAACGATGATGTTCAACGCGCTGCCCAAGATGATGGGGACGTTCGACGTCACCGCGGTGGAGGCCAGTTGGACGCTCACCGCGTTCGCCCTGGTCGCCGCCACGTCCGCCGCCGTGTGCGGCCGCCTCGGTGACATGTACGGCCGCCGCTCTCTGTTGATCGGCCTGTTGCTGTGCGCGGCGATCGGATCGGTGGTCAGCGCCTGTGCGGGGTCCCTCACCGTCGTGATCATCGGGCGTGCCGTCCAGGGAGTCTCGGGAGGCAGCCTGCCGTTGTGCTACGGGATCATCCGGGAACACCTGCCGAAGGACCGGACAGCCGTCGGAGTGTCGATGGTTGCGGGCGCCGCGATGCTGGCCGGAGCCGCCGACACCGTGGTCTCGGGAGTCATCATCGACACGCTGAGCTGGCACTACATCACGCGTCGGCTGGCCCGGCGCCGTCCTGTTCGGCCCGGCCATCGCCCTGGTCCTGCTGGGCATCACCAACTCCCCCCGGTGGACGTGGACGGACGCGCGCATCGTGGGTTCAATCGTCGCGGGGCTGGCCCTGTTCGTCGTGTGGACCGCGTGGGAGGTGCGCCACGCCAGTCCCCTGATCAACGTACGCCTCTTCCTCGACCGAAAGCAGGGGCTGGCCCTGCTCGCCAACGCCCTTCTGTCCGCAGGGGTGTTCGGCGCCACCGGCCTCGCCCTCCAGCTGCTGATGCAGACGCCGACCGCCGCCCCGGTCGGCCTGGGCATGAGCGCCACGGCCGCGGGCATCGCGACCTTCTGCGCCTCGAGCCTCGGTTTCCTGCTCTCCCCCTTCAGTGGGCGCCTGTGACGGCGTTTCGGCGGGCGCCGCTCGCTGCTGCTCGGTACGGCCTTCGGCGTCCTGTCCGCCGTGACCCTCGCCCTGCTCCACACCCGGTGCCACGGATGATCTGCGCGATCGTCGTACTGAACATCGCGCTCGTCTTCATGCTGACCTCGATTCCCAACCTGGTAGTGGAGGGCGTTCCGGTGGAGAACACCAGCGAGGTCACCGGTGTGCACGCCGTCGCGCGGACTGCGTTCTCAGGCGTCGGATCGCGATGCCGGGCTGCGCTGCGATCCTGGTCGCCTCCCTTGTCGCCCATACCTACGAGCCGAGCTCGTCCGTCGAAGCCCTGCTGCCCGAACCCCTCGATCCCGTGCTTGATGAGCGGCTCGCGGCGGCGTTCAAACCGGAGGACCGTACCGGCGGGACGGCCTGCCGCGTCTCCACGTAGGGTCTGCTGTCCTGGTGCCGGCGCGAGGCCTGGGCGTGGGGGCAGAGGGGCGCCCGCGTCGTCTCCCTGTCTCCTGGACTCATCGCCACGCCGATGGGCGCGGCGGAGTTCGCGAACAACCCCGTCAAACACGACTTCTACGCCAGGACGCCACTCGCACGGGAGGGCACCATGCCGGAGATCGCGGATCTGGTGGAGTTCCTGGCCTCCGACCGGGCGTCGTCCATCTGGGGTACGGACGTCCTGGCCGACGGCGGATTGGCGGGCACCCTGCGCGGTGGTTGAGCTCACCGCGACCTCCCGGAAGTACTCGGGAGACGTCGGTCGACGAAAGCGTCCGCACAGCGGGAACGGCCAGTCGCACCGTGCCGGCGCCGCTGTAGCTTGCCGCGAACGATGTCTCCGGGCGGAGCGGTCGGACGTCCTCGGCGTGCGCCCGGCGCATCCAGCGTTCATGTATGAGGAGAGGACCCACGATGAAGTCCGCCATATACAACGGCCCGCTCGACGTGACCGTGACCGAGATCGAGACGCCCACCTGCGGTCCCAAAGACGTCCTGCTGCGCAACCTGCACGCGGGTATCTGCGGATCGGACGTGTCGGTGTACCGGCACGGCCCCGGGGCCCACCAGATCCTGAGCGGTGAGGAGTTCGGGCACGAGGTGGTGTCCGAGGTCGCCGAGGTGGGGCCGGAGGTGACCGGGCTCTCCGTGGGCGACCGGGTCTATCCGTACCCGCTGCTGGTGAAGGGCGATCCCGGACGGGCCGGGTGCATCGGAGGCTTCTCGGAGTACATCCATGTCCCCGACTGCCGGGTGGGCGAGCAAGTCTTCGAGGTCGACGACCGCATCCCCACGCCGGTCGCGGGGCTGATCGAGCCGTTCACGGTCGCGCACCGCGCGGTGCGCCGCTGCCGTCCGCAGCGGGGCGAGAAGGCCGTCGTCTTCGGAGCCGGCACCATCGGCATCGCGGCCGCGGTGGCGCTGAAGAGCTTCGGCGTCACCCAGGTGCTGGTGGTCGACCTGTCGGAGCTGCGGCTGGAGAAGGCGGAGGGCCTCGGCTTCGAGGTGTGCCACGCGGGCCGACAGGACGTGCGGGAGCGGGCCGCCGAACTGTTCGGCCAGGTCACCACGCTGCTCGGAACCTTCCCCGATGCGGACATCTACGTCGAGGCGGCCGGGGCGGACGAGCTGTACGAGGCGATCCAGGCGATGGCGAAGCCCGGTGCCAGGATCGGTGCTGTGGCCGTCCACCCCAAGCCGGTCCCCGTGAACCTGGTGCGGCTCGCCTACGGTGAGCAGGAGATCATCGGGCCGGGCGGCTACCGGCCCGAGGACGTCGTAGACGTCATGAAGATCATGGAAAGCGGGGTCTTCGACCTCGCCTCGATCATCACCCACACCTACGAACTCGACCGCATCGTCGAGGCGATCGAGATGGCGGGGAACCGCGAATCGGCCCTTCACGTGGCGATCGCCTACTGACGTGAACCGCCCGGGCCGCCGCCCACCGCAGGCGGCCCGCGGCGCGTCACACGCCCGCCCCGGCCCCGGAGAAGGCGAAACCCACGTACTCGGCGTGCTGGGGGAAGAGCGGGGCGGCGGTGCCCTTCATCAGGCTCGTCGAGGTGGGAGGCCGTGCCCTGGGGGCCGTTCGGGAAGAAGGAGCGGGAAGAAAAAGTTGGGGAAGCCCGCAGCATGACACCGCGGTAGGACCCCGGGCCGTCCGCCCAGAAACCCGCCGGCGCCAGCCCCTCACGGCCGCGCACCCGCGATGTCTCACCGACCAGCAGGGCGACCTTCACGCTGGAGGTTGTACCGATCGGTATATCAAGCGGTGTTACGGCAACGGATGCGGAAGCCGTCGGGCAATGGTCCGCCCGCACCGGGGTGTCCTTCCCCGGTGGTAGCCGCATGGTGTAGCCAGCTACACCATGTATTTGGGAGTCTGATCTCTCGCGCGGTTCCGGCCGGATCGGAAGTATGGGTGGTGCGAGTTCCGCTCCATCAAACCTTCCAGCCCTCATTCGGAGTGCACGATGAAGAAGTTCCTTCTGTCCAAGCCGGTCCTGTGGTTTCTCTTCCTGTTCAATGTCGTCGCCGCCGCGATCGTTCCTTTCGCCGTCGACGGTACGCAGGGAATCACCGCCGCCATCGGAATGGGACTCGTCTCCATCAAGGCTGGCATTGGTCTGCTGTGGAAGAGGCGGAAGTCCGCGCAGTCCACCCACGCTGCTCAGGCCTGACAAGAAACACAGAGAAAAGGACGTCGAAGAACAATGAAGGCTGCCGTCTACAACGGACCCAAGAACGTCGAGATCGTCGACCTGGCCACCCCGGAATGCGGCCCCGATGACGTGCTGCTGCGCAATCTCTACGCCAGCGTCTGCGGCTCGGACATCTCCGTGTACTTCCACGGGCCCCGGGCCCACCGGATCACCCCGGGAAGCGAGTTCGGTCACGAAATGATCTCCGAGGTGGCGGCCAAGGGAGCCAACGTCAAGGACCTGGAGGTCGGCGACCGCGTGTACCCCTACCCCATCCTTGCGGCCGGCGACTCCTCCCGCGCCGGCACTCTCGGCGGCTTCTCCGAGTACATCCTCGTGCCCGGCTGCGAGGTCGGACGGCAGGTCTACCCCCTGCCCGACGCCATCCCGACCAAGACCGCGGCCCTCATCGAGCCCTTCACGGTCGCCACCCACGCCGTCCGCCGCGCCGGTCCCCAGAAGGGCGAGACCGCCATCGTCTTCGGCGCCGGCACCATCGGCATCGGCGCCGCCATCGCCCTCAAGCACCTGGGCTGCTCGACTGTCATGGTCGTCGACCTGTCGGACTTCCGCCTGGCCAAGGCCGCCGAACTCGGCTTCGCCACCTGCAACTCCGGCACCGAGGACCTCAAGGCCAAGGCCGTCGAGGTCTTCGGTGAGGCCCGAGCCCTCAAGGGCACCACCGCCGATGTCGACATCTACGTCGAGGCCACCGGTGTCGACGCGCTCGTCGGCGCCTACCAGGACCTCGGCAAGGTCCACAGTCGCATGGTCGTCGTCGGCGTCCACGCCAACCCCGTGCCCGTCAACCTGTCCACCCTGGCCTACGCCCACCAGGCCCTCATCGGCTCCGGCGGCTACACCCCCGAGGACGTGCAGACCGTCCTCGCCATCATGGAGAGCGGCGAGTTCGACATCCCGTCGATCATCACCCATGAATTCCCCCACGGCGAGATCGAGAAGGCCATCGTCACGGCCAGCGACGTGAACAACGCACTCAACGTGGTGATCAGGTACTGACAGACCGCCCCGGCCCACGCCCCGGCCCCGGTCCACCTCCTGAGGAAGGCCACCTCGATCTGGGGCACCCCGCGCGGGGCGGGCGGCAGACCGGTGAGGTCGAAGACGCCCAGCTTCTTGTTGTACGCGGCGATCTCCC
>NZ_JBEXCS010000188.1:0-5001 GCF_040605395.1 Streptomyces sp. NPDC005648
TGGCGGCGAACCGGCTCTTCCTGCCCTGCTCCGCAGGAACTTCGCTTCCTCCCCCGGCTGAAGCCGGGGGTATCCACGAAGGAGAGACCCGATGAGTGCGTGACGTGATCACGATTCGGCCTTCTTGAGTAGTCGTCGCCGGCAGATGAGGCTGCAGCCCCGCAGACGAGGGCGTCGTGAAGTTCGAGGCGGCGTTCCCGGTGCACGGCGAGGTGTTTGAACTGACGGAGCAGAGCGAGGGTGTCCCGAAATCGTCACTTCGTGCCAGCTGGACCAGACTCACAGGAGCTTTCCGAGGTGGAGTGATCAGCTGCCCCCTGGACGGCGGGGATCAGGTCTGCGATCCGTTCGAGCTGGTCGCGCTGGGAGTGCAGGTCCAGGGCACCGAGGCGGGCGACGATGTGCCGAGCACCGGCGGCGACGTACCGTCCCAGGTGCTCAACCACCTGATCCGCGGAGCCGGTGACAACTGCCTGGATCTTTTCCAGCTCCTCCAGCGGCATTCCGTATGCGGCCCGCGCGTAGTCGCCCAGTGCCCGACGGCCACTCTCGATGTCGTTGTCGATCCGTACCGAGACGAATAGCGCTGGGGTGATGTCCTCGGTCGTACGTCCGGTGTCGGCCGCCGCTTTGCGGACGTTGCGGAGGCCGGATGCGTAGTCGGCGGGGTCAGGCGGGTAGGGCAGCCATCCGTCGTACAGTCGGCCAGTACGGGCCAGCGCTGCGGGTGTCGCGCCGCCGAGCCAGACAGGCGGGCCGCCGGCTCGGAACGGCCTGGTCGTGGGCGGGATGCCATCGAACCGGAAGATCTCGCCGTGGAAGGCGTCGGCGCCGTCCCACAGGGCCCGCCACAACGCGACAGTCTCGTCCAAGCGGGCGAAGCGCCCTTCCCACGGTAGCTCGGACAGCGTGTACAGGGGCCGCCCGAATCGGCCGGGGAAGCCGGCGCCGACGGTCACGGTGAGCCGGCCACCGGACAGCAGGTCGATCGACGCAAGTGACTGTGCTGCCTGGATCGGCCGACGCAGGAACGGCATGAGCGCAGCTGTGCCCAGCGTCACGGCCTCGGTCACCGGGGCGAGCGCGGCCAGCATCGTGAGCGCCTCGATGCGTGGGCTGATCAGGGAGTCGTTGACGAAGAGCGAGGAGAAGCCCGAGCGTTCGGCGTCCCGTCCGAAGGCAATCAGCTCGCGAGGGTCGTCGGCATCGCCCCACTGGGCGGTTCCGGTCGGAAGGAGTACACCGATGTCCATGTCGGCAATGTTCACGACCGGTACGAGTGGCGACAATTCCCTGTGAGGAATGGCCTGGGACCCTCCGGCGCCGCTACAACAGGCCCGTGGACTTCCCCAGTACGCTTCGTGAACGTCGTACCCGCGGTCATCTCAGCCAGCTCGACCTGGCGCTGCGAGCGGGCACCACCCAGCGTTACCTCAGCTTCATTGAATCCGGTAGGTCTGTCCCCGGCCGGAACATGGTCGTGCGCCTGGCCGAGGCACTGGAGCTGCCGCTGCGGGAGCGCAACGAGCTGCTGCTGGCCGCCGGTTACGCGCCTGCCTACCCCGAGAGCTCGCTGGACGATCCGGTGCTGGCTCCGGTGCGCACGGCAATCGACCACATCCTCCGCGGGCACCTGCCATATCCGGCGCTGGTCGTGGACCGGGGCGGTGACCTGATCGCCGCGAACACCGCATTCGACCTGATCACTGAGGGTGCAGCCCCCGAGCTGGTGGGCCCGGGCACGAACATTTACCGCCTGGCGCTGCATCCCGACGGCCTGGCCCCTCGTATCCGCAACCTCGCCGAATGGGCGCGCCACATCTTGGTGCGCCTTGACCACCTGGAGGAGTTGCGCGCCGAACTCACCGGGTACGTTCCCGAGCTGGAGCCGTCCGCCGGACTACTGGGGTTCGCCGTTCCGCTCCGTCTGCAGTCCTCGTACGGTGAGCTGCGCCTGATGACGACGGTGACGACCTTCGCCACCGCCGTCGATGTGACGCTTGCCGAGCTGAAGCTGGAGGCGTTCCTGCCGGCCGATCCGGCGACGGCCGAGGCTCTCTCGGCAGCCGCCGGGACAACGGCTTGCGCCGGCGCCGGTCAGGAGCCCGGATGTAGTCGGCCTTGATACGGCCGTTGCCGTCAACTACGAGCACGTCCGAACCACCACCCACGACGTCGCCGGTTGCGGTGGACGGGCGGTGACGTCCTTCCACGGCAGTGATCGCAGCGTGCGGTGCGGTTCGGGCTGGCTGGCCTTGACCACCAAGAGGTGGTGCGCCTTCTTCTCGTCCACCAGGAAGGGCGCATGCGCGCGCTGGGTGTGCAGGGCGCCGGCCGTGACGGTGACCCCGGTCAGGGCGAGGGGCGCCAGTAGTACGGTGAAGCAGGTGATTTCGTTGGTCTTGTCGGGGATCTGTAACTGGGGTGACGGTTCGGCCGTCGCCGGTCATCGCGGCCAGCAGGTGGGCTGCGGGCGTCTGGCCGTGGCGGGAGCCGCGGGCAGCCTTGTCGCCGAGCGCCACCGAGTCCGAGCCGGCAGGATCAGCGCCGGTCAGATCGGCCAGTCCGCCGGGGCGGACCAGGCCGACAATCCGCCGAACCGTAGCGGCACTCGGCGCTACGTGAACGCTCAACGACCCTACGGCCTGGGCAGCATGCGGCCCAGGACGTGCTGCGGCGCGGTGGCGGACCACCGGCCGACAGCCGTGTGCGAGCGTGCGCCGACGACGAGCCCGGAGGCGGCAACCAGCAGCACCGCGACGAACGGGTGACGCACCCCCGGCGTCGACGCGGATCAGGCAACTGCCGCGACCGCTCCACCAGCGACAACCCCGCGGTATCCGCCAGAGCGGGCGACTTGATCAGGCAGACGTCGGCAGACTGACGACGCATCGAAGCTCCGGTGGTGCGAGGCGACTTGGGAAGGTCATCCCGTTCAACCGGAGCTTCGCTGCGTGGGTGACGGCCCAGCCCGCCCTGCTGGGACCGCCGCGGCCCGCGGACCCTCAGGGCTGGTCGTACCAGGAGAACGCCGCGATCCGCCAGCCCTCCGGGGTGCGGACGAACTGGATGGCCTTGGTCCCGCCGCCCTCGAACGGCTCGCCGTCCAGGATGCCGGCTTTCCGGTACTCGCCGAAGCGCGACGCGATGTCGCCCGCGATCTCGGTTCGCTCGGAGGTCTCCCACTCCGAGAACTCGACCAACCGGCCATCGGTGAGCAGGCGTTCGCGCGGCTCGATGAACTCGTCCACGGTGTAGACCGTGTACTTCGGCCCGGTCAGCACGATCACACCCCCCGGAATGACCAGCCGCCGGATCCGGGCCACGTCCGCGGTCTTGCCGCTGCGGTTGTCGAAGGCTCCGAAGAACTCAGCGGCTATCGCGTCAATCTCGATCTTGGACATGGCGCGACGGTAACACCGCGAGGGGGCAACGGACATGGCGTCGAGGCAACTTCGACCCAGGGCACCCACGAGATCATGCGACAAGCGACGGCCGTCGCCCTGTCGGGAGACGCCCGGCAGGCGGCACGCGCGGCAGCGCGTATCTGAGGCGTATGCGGCTGTCAGCTCCGGGCGTCGTTATCCGACAGGGTGCCTTCGAGTACGTCGCGGAGTTGCGAGCGGGCGGTGATGCCCAGCTTGGGGAAGACTCGGTAGAGGTGGGAGCCGACCGTGCGCGGTGAGAGGAACAGTTTGAGCACACGGTCGACGACCTGGGCCCCGCCGACCTCTGGACGCTGGCCCGCGACACCGCCATGACCCGCGACGACCTCGCATGGGGCGCCGGCGCGGCCCTGGCGCGGGAACGCCCCGCACAGCCCGACCCTCTCGACGAACTCGCCGAACGGACCTCCTGTCGGTGGGGCCGTCATCACACCGACGCCGTTCGTGCCGCGCTGTACCGGACTCTGGCCGACCTCGCCGACGTCCTCCTCGAAGTGTCGGAGTCCACCCCGACGCCCCTGGACTGGACCGCCGACGACGACGGATGGCGGGCCTCGGCCGGGAACGGCGGAGTGGTCCACGACGCGGTGGTCCAGAAGGCGGAGCACGCACCCTCCGGCGCACAGCCCGTCTGGCACCACCCGTCACCCCCAGCCGCAGGTACGGCTTGGTAGTGGCGGATCACGACTCGATGGGGCGGCCCCCGGTGTCGCGTAGCACCACATACGCGGTCTGGAACATCGCCTGCACGTCGGCGGGTTGATGAGAACCCTTGAAGCCGCTTTCCAGGAGCGCCATCACCTACGAAGGACCGGCTTCGACCCGCTAACAAGGTAAGGGGCGCTTCGGGTGGTGGGTTTCGCCAGCTGAAGCGCTCAGCGTGCCGTGCCTCCTCGGCGGGGCGTAGACGGGCAAACCATGCCGCGACGGCGGCGTTCCAAGCCCCTGGCAGTGAGCCGCGCGCCGTGAGATCGTCCGCAGGTGACCGATGCTGCTGGTGAGGCAATGACCTTGAGACGACCGGACGACCGCGCTGCGTCCGCCCTGTGCTTCGCGACGGAACTCGTTGCGTGGGTGGCCACCCCCTGGGCCCTGGCCAACCACTCATGGCTGCTTGCCGCCCTGTCTGTGATGGCTCTGATCGGCCTTCCGACGTTGTTCTCCACCCCGGGGGACAAGGCTAGCGTGATCATCGCGGTGCCGGGCTGGGTCACGATCCTGCTGGTGGTGCTGCAACTTGCTGCGGCCGTGGTCTCCTCCTGGCTGGCCTGGCCCACCTGGGCGGCGGCTCCCGTGACCCTCCTGGCCGCTGCCACCCTCGTCACGGAGCGGCGACGCTGGCGGTGGCTGGTCTCCGCGAACAGACTCGCCAGCTGAAGCGCTCACCGGATTCTTCCGAGGATGCCCCGGCCTTCCGGCCGGGGGAGGAATCGGACCCCTGCGGGGCAGGGCAAGGAAAGAGTAATCGCCGTCAGGGCGATTGGTCGCCTCCGTCCACGGCGGTGCGGGCGACCTCAAGCATGTAGACGATCTCGGAGTTGAGGGACCGGCGCTC
>NZ_JBEXCS010000189.1:0-4675 GCF_040605395.1 Streptomyces sp. NPDC005648
ACCCCGCCCTCCAGGAGAGCCTGCTGCTCGGCCGGGTCATCCGGGAGATCGGCCAGCTCGCGCTCGCCAAGGTGGTTTCACGGTCGGCAAGGACTACGAGGCCGGGGGCATCGCCAAGCACGGCGCCAAGATGGTGACCGCGGTGGCGTGCACCCGCGTGCCGAAGCTGACGGTCGTCGTCGGCGGCTCGTACGGCGCCGGCAACTACTCGATGTGCGGCCGGGCCTACTCCCCCCGCTTCCTGTGGATGTGGCCCGGCGCCAAGATCTCCGTGATGGGCGGCGAGCAGGCCGCGTCCGTCCTCGCGACCGTCAAGCGGGACCAGCTGGAGGCGCGCGGCGAGGAGTGGCCCGCCGACGAGGAAGAGGCGTTCAAGACGCCGATCCGGCAGCAGTACGAGCGCCAGGGCAGCGCCTACTACGCCACCGCCCGCCTCTGGGACGACGGCGTCATCGACCCGCTGGAGACCCGTCAGGTGCTGGGTCTGGCCCTGACCGCCTGTGCCAACGCGCCCCTGGGTGAGCCCCAGTTCGGCGTCTTCCGGATGTGAGGAGGAGGGGAATCGTGTTCGACACAGTGCTGGTGGCCAACCGGGGCGAGATCGCCGTCCGGGTGATCCGTACGCTGCGCTCACTGGGGGTGCGCTCCGTCGCCGTCTTCTCCGACGCCGACGCCGACGCCCGGCATGTACGGGAGGCCGACACGGCGGTCCGGATCGGTCCGGCGCCGGCGTCCGAGAGCTATCTGTCGGTGGAGCGGCTCCTGGAGGCGGCGGCCCGCACGGGTGCGCGGGCCGTGCATCCCGGGTACGGCTTCCTCGCGGAGAACGCCGGCTTCGCACGGGCCTGCGCCGACGCCGGGCTGGTGTTCATCGGGCCCTCCGCGGAGGCCATCTCCCTCATGGGCGACAAGATCCGCGCCAAGGAGACGGTGCGGGCGGCCGGGGTGCCGGTCGTGCCGGGCGGCCGTGATCCCGACCTCGCCGAGGCGGCCCGCGACCTGGGCGCGCCCGTGCTGCTCAAGCCCTCGGCCGGCGGTGGCGGCAAGGGCATGCGGCTGGTGCGGGACCTGTCGGTGCTGGAGGAGGAGATCGCCGCCGCCCGCCGTGAGGCCCGCGCCTCCTTCGGCGACGACACCCTCCTCGTGGAGCGCTGGGTGGACCGGCCCCGGCACATCGAGATCCAGGTCCTGGCGGACGGCCACGGCAACGTGGTGCATCTGGGCGAGCGCGAGTGCTCGCTCCAGCGGCGGCACCAGAAGATCATCGAGGAGGCGCCGAGCGTGCTCCTCGACGAGCGGACCCGGGCCGCGATGGGCGAGGCGGCGGTGCAGGCGGCCCGCTCGTGCGGGTACCGGGGCGCGGGCACGGTGGAGTTCATCGTGCCGGGCGACGACCCGTCGTCGTACTACTTCATGGAGATGAACACCCGGCTCCAGGTGGAGCACCCGGTGACCGAGCTGGTCGTGTCCGTCGCGGGCGGCTCGGCGGGTGGCCTCGACCTGGTGGAGTGGCAGCTGCGGGTGGCGGCGGGTGAGCGACTGCCGTTCGGACAGGGCGACATCACACTGACCGGACACGCCGTCGAGGCCCGGGTGTGTGCCGAGGACCCCGCGCGCGGCTTCCTGCCCTCCGGCGGCACGGTGCTGAGGCTGCGCGAGCCGCAGGGCGACGGGGTGCGCACCGATTCGGGCCTCAGCGAGGGCACGGAGGTCGGTTCGCTGTACGACCCGATGCTGTCCAAGGTGATCGCGTACGGGCCGGACCGCGCGACGGCGCTGCGCAAGCTGCGGTCCGCGCTCGCCGACACGGTGACGCTGGGCGTGCAGACCAACGCGGGGTTCCTGCGCCGGCTGCTGGCCCATCCGGCGGTCGTCGCGGGCGAGTTGGACACCGGGCTGGTGGAGCGCGAGGTGGACGGCCTCGTCTCCACCGACGTACCGGAGGAGGTCTACGAGGCGGCGGCGGCCGTACGGCTCCAGGCGCTGGAGCCTCGCCAGGAGGGCTGGACCGATCCGTTCTCCGTGCCGAGCGGCTGGCGTCTGGGCGGGGTGCCGAAGCCCGTGGGCTTCCACCTCCGGGTGCAGGACCCGGTGGAGTACGTGCCGCGCGGCACCCACACCGTCACCGACGAGACCGTCTCCGTCACCCTCGACGGCGTCCGGCACACCTTCCACCGCGCCGGGGACTGGATCGGCCGCGACGGCGACGCCTGGCAGGTGCGCGACCACGACCCGGTCGCCGCGTCCCTCACGGGCGCGCGGCACGCGGGCGCCGACTCGCTGACCGCTCCCATGCCCGGCACGGTCACCGTGGTCAAGGTCGCCGTCGGGGACGAGGTCGCCGCCGGACAGAGCCTGCTGGTCGTCGAGGCGATGAAGATGGAGCACGTCATCTCCGCCCCGCACGCCGGCACGGTCGCCGAACTGGACGTCACGCCGGGCACGACGGTCGCCATGGACCAGGTGCTCGCCGTCATCACCCCGGCAGAGGAGGAGCGGTGACACTCCCCATGGTCGTACCGGCCCCGGACCTGCCCGCGCGGGTGCGGATCCACGAGGTCGGAGCGCGTGACGGACTGCAGAACGAGAAGTCGACCGTGCCGACGGACGTGAAGGCGGAGTTCATCCACCGCCTCGCCGACGCCGGCCTCACGACCATCGAGGCGACGAGCTTCGTACACCCGAAATGGGTGCCCCAACTCGCCGACGCCGAGGAGCTGTTCCCGCGGGTCTCCGGCCTCCCGGCAAACCTGCCGGTGCTGGTGCCGAACGAGCGCGGCCTGGACCGCGCCCTGGCTCTCGGCGCCCGCCGGGTCGCGGTGTTCGCCAGCGCCACCGAGTCCTTCGCCAAGGCCAACCTCAACCGCACGGTGGACGAGGCGCTGGCCATGTTCGAACCGGTGGTGGCCCGCGCCAAGTCCCAGCAGGTCCATGTCCGCGGCTATCTCTCCATGTGCTTCGGCGACCCCTGGGAGGGCGCGGTCCCGATCCCCCAGGTGGTCCGGGTCTGCAGGGCCCTGCTGGACATGGGCTGCGACGAGCTGAGCCTCGGCGACACGATCGGGGTGGCGACCCCGGGGCATGTACAGGCCCTGCTCACCGAACTCGACGTCCCCGTCGAGAAGGTGGGCGTGCACTTCCACGACACCTACGGCCAGGCCCTCGCCAACACCCTGGCCGCCCTGCGGCACGGCGTCACGACCGTCGACGCCTCCGCCGGCGGGCTCGGCGGCTGCCCGTTCGCCAAGTCCGCCACCGGCAATCTCGCCACCGAAGACCTCGTGTGGATGCTCCAGGGTCTCGGCATCGACACCGGCGTCGACCTCGGCCGTCTCGTCGCCACGAGCGTGTGGATGGCCGAACAACTGGGCCGACCCAGCCCGTCCCGCACCGTCCGAGCCCTCTCCCACCAGGAGCAGTGATCAGCCATGGACTACCGACTCACCCCCGAGCTGGAGGAACTCCGGCGCACCGTCGAGGAGTTCGCGCACGACGTGGTGGCGCCGAAGATCGGCGAGTTCTACGAGCACCACGAGTTCCCCTATGAGATCGTCCGCGAGATGGGCCGCATGGGCCTGTTCGGACTGCCGTTCCCGGAGGAGTACGGCGGGATGGGCGGCGACTATCTGGCGCTCGGGGTGGCGTTGGAGGAGCTGGCCCGGGTGGACTCGTCGGTCGCGATCACCCTGGAGGCGGGTGTCTCGCTGGGCGCGATGCCGGTCCATCTCTTCGGCACCGACGCCCAGAAGCAGGAGTGGCTCCCCCGCCTCTGCTCCGGCGAGATCCTCGGTGCCTTCGGTCTCACGGAGCCCGACGGCGGCAGTGACGCCGGAGCCACCCGGACGACGGCCCGGCTGGACGAGTCCACGGACGAGTGGGTGATCAACGGCACCAAGTGCTTCATCACCAACTCCGGTACCGACATCACCGGGTTGGTGACGGTCACGGCGGTCACCGGCCACAAGCCCGACGGCAGGCCGCTGATCTCCTCGATCATCGTCCCGTCCGGCACCCCCGGCTTCACGGTCGCGCCGCCGTACTCGAAGGTCGGCTGGAACGCCTCCGACACCCGTGAGCTGTCCTTCTCCGACGTCCGGGTCCCCGCCGCCAACCTCCTGGGCGAAAGGGGCCGCGGGTACGCCCAGTTCCTGCGCATCCTCGACGAGGGCCGTATCGCCATCGCGGCGCTCGCGACCGGGCTCGCGCAGGGCTGTGTGGACGAGTCGGTCAAGTACGCCAAGGAGCGCCACGCCTTCGGGCGGCCGATCGGCGCCAACCAGGCCATCCAGTTCAAGATCGCCGACATGGAGATGAAGGCCCACACGGCCCGGCTGGCCTGGCGGGACGCGGCGGCGCGGCTGGTGTCGGGCGCCCCCTTCAAGAAGGAGGCGGCCCTGGCGAAGCTGTACTCGTCGACGGTCGCCGTGGACAACGCCCGCGACGCCACCCAGGTGCACGGCGGCTACGGCTTCATGAACGAGTACCCGGTGGCCCGGATGTGGCGCGACTCCAAGATCCTGGAGATCGGCGAGGGCACGAGTGAGGTCCAACGCATGCTGATCGCTGACGGACGCCGAGGCGCTCGCCCTGCTCCGTCCCGGATCGCGGAGACGAGCAGAAAACCCCGGCCCATCTCGATCATGATGAGTTTGACCCCGTCGAAGCCGTACCGCTT
>NZ_JBEXCS010000190.1:0-4668 GCF_040605395.1 Streptomyces sp. NPDC005648
GGCGGGGCTGATCTAGCGGACGGCGACCCGCCGACCGGAGGCTGGGGCCGGTGGGCGGAGGCTCGGACCGGCGGGCGGAGGCTCGGACCGGCGGGCGGAGGCTCGGACCGGCGGGCGGAGGCTGGGGCCGGCGGACGGAGGCTGGGGCCGGCGGGCGGTCAGATACCGGCGATCGAGGCGGGGGCGCGCTCTCTGCGGCCGGCAGCTCGACGACCGGCGCGGTGGCCTCCTCGGGGAACCCCGGCGCCGGCAGGCCCACGCTGCGCGCCAGGTCGTCGGCGTGGACGACGAGCTTCATCAGCCGGGTGAGCAGGAAGTCGTCGAGTTCGAGGGACCAGTCGCCCCAGGAGGGCACACGGATCGGCCGTCGGGCGGGAGCGGCCGCCGGCTCCGGTCCGAGCCGGCCGACCGCCTCACGCACCCGCGTGTGCGGCGCCGCGTGGCCCGCTGCGCCGGTGGCCTCACCGCCCTCGCGGATACGGATGTTGACGGCTCTGGGGGCTCCGGTGCCGCGAGCAGCTCCGGCAGGACGAGCTCCTGGTGGGCGGTGAGCCCCTCGAGACCACCGCCGGGAAGGCCTCGCGGACGCGTCCGCCCCGCCAGTTCCATGTCTCTGTCGTGGCCCCCGTCATCCGCCCCCGTCATCCGTGCGGACGGGGGGCCCGGACCACGCCTTCCTGGATCACCGAGATGGCCAGCCGGCCGTCCTGGGTGTAGATCCGCGCCTGGCCGAGGCCCCGGCCGCCGGACGCCGACGGCGACTCCTGGTCGTAGAGGAGCCATTCGTCGGCGCGGAAGGGGCGGTGGAACCACATCGCGTGGTCGAGGGAGGCCCCGACGACGTCGCCGACCGCCCAGCCGCCGCGGCCGTGCGCGAGGAGGACCGAGTCGAGGAGGGTCATGTCGGAGACGTAGGTCGCGAGGACGACGTGCAGCAGCGGTATGTCGACGGCGCCCTGGAGCTTGCCGTTGGTGCGGAACCAGACCTGGGAGTGCGGTTCGCGCGGCTCGCCGAACCTGCCGTACGGCGGCTCGTCGACATAGCGCAGGTCGATGGACTCGCGCGCCTCCAGGAACTTCTCCACGACCCTGGCGTCCAGGTGGCCGTAGCCGCGCATCCGCTCCTGGGAGGTGGGCAGGGTGGCCGGGTCGGGCGCCGGCGGCATGGGGGCCTGGTGCTCGAAGCCCTCCTCATGGCGCTGGAAGGACGCGGAGAGGGCGAAGATCGGCTGTCCGTGCTGGACCGCGACGACCCGGCGCGCCGTGAAGGAGCGGCCGTCGTTCATCCGGTCGACGGTGTAGACGATGGGCGCGCCGGGGTCGCCGGTGCGCAGGAAGTACGCGTGGAGGGAGTGGGCGTGCCGGTCCTCGGGGACCGTACGCCCGGCGGCGACGAGCGCCTGGGCCGCGACCTGGCCGCCGAACACGCGCGGGACGACGGCGGAGCGGGACTGGCCGCGGAAGATGTTCTCCTCGATCTGCTCCAGGTCGAGCAGATCGAGGAGACCCTGTAGTGCCTGACTCATGCAGCCGTTTCTACTGGTCAGTAATTGCGGGGCCTTACAGGCCCATGTCCTTCGCGATGATCGTCTTCATGATCTCGCTGGTGCCGCCGTAGATGCGGTTGACGCGGTTGTCCGCGTACAGGCGGGCGATCGGGTACTCGTTCATGAAGCCGTAGCCGCCGTGCAGCTGGAGGCAGCGGTCGATGACGCGGTGGGCGACCTCGGTGCAGAACAGCTTGGCGGAGGCGGCCTCGGCGGGCGTCAGCTCACCGGCGTCGAGGGCTTCGAGCGCGCGGTCGGCGACGGCCTCGGCCGCGTCCACCTCGGCCTTGCAGGCGGCCAGCTCGAACTTGGTGTTCTGGAAGGTGGCGACCGGCTTGCCGAAGACGGTGCGGTCCGTGACGTACTGCTGGGCGAACCGGACGGCGGCCTTGGCCTGCGCGTAGGCGCCGAAGGCGATGCCCCAGCGCTCGGACGCCAGGTTGTGGCCGAGGTAGTAGAAGCCCTTGTTCTCCTCGCCGAGCAGGTCTTCGACGGGGACCTTGACGTCGACGAAGGCCAGCTCGGCGGTGTCGCTGGTGCGCAGACCGAGCTTGTCGAGCTTGCGGCCGATGGAGTAGCCCTCGGACTTGGTGTCCACGGCGAACAGGGAGATGCCGTGGCGGCGGTCCTCGGCGGTGGGCGCGGCGGTGCGGGCGCAGACGATCACACGGTCGGCGTGGACACCGCCGGTGATGAAGGTCTTGGAGCCGTTGAGGACGTAGTGCGTGCCGTCCTCGGAGAGCTTGGCGGTGGTCTTCATGCCGGCGAGGTCGGAGCCGGTGCCCGGCTCGGTCATCGCGAGGGCCCACATCTCCTCGGCGGTGACGAACTTCGGCAGGAACCGCTTCTTCTGCTCGTCGGTGGCGAGCATCTTGATGTACGGCAGGCCGAGCAGCACATGCACGCCGGAGCCGCCGAAGTGGACGCCCGCGCGGGCCGTCTCCTCGTACATCACGGCCTCGAACTTGTACGAGTCGATGCCGGCGCCGCCGTACTCCTCGTCGACGTTGATGCCGAACAGGCCCAGCTCGGCGAGCTTGTAGTAGAAGTCGCGCGGCGCCTGGCCGGCGGCGAACCACTCGTCGTAGACCGGGACGACCTCGGCCTCGATGAAGGCCCGCAGGGTCTCCCGGAACGCCTCGTGGTCCTCGTTGAACACCGTACGGCGCACCGCCGCCACCTCCACCTGGTCCATGGGTACGTGTCTAAGCGCTTGCTCAGAACATCAAGGTACCGGCGGGTAGGGAGAGGCGTCCAGAGGTGCTCCCGTAACGCTCGTCACTCCGCCCCGGCCGCCTCGAACGCGCCCCGGGCCATCCGGTGCAGCAGCTCCGCCGTCGTGCCGCGACCGGGGAGCGAACCCGGGCGGCCCAGGTGCGGGGTGGAGTTCAGAAGGCCGAAGACTGAGTGGACGGCGGAGCGGGCGGCGGGCTCGGCCAGGGCCGGGTAGACCTCCCGGAGGACGCCCACCCACAGCTCGACGTACTGCCGCTGCAGCTGTCGCACCAGCTTGCGGTCGCTGTCGCGGAGGCGGTCCAGCTCACGGTCGTGCAGGGTGATCAGGGGACGGTCGTCGAGCGCGAAGTCGATATGGCCTTCGATGAGCGAGTCGAGGACCGCCTCCGGGGCGGCGCCGTCCGCCTCCTGCCGGCGCCGCTTGGCACCGGTCAGCAGCTGGCCGCTGATCCCGACGAGCAGCTCGGCGAGCATCGCGTCCTTGCCGGCGAAGTGGCGGTACAGGCCCGGGCCGCTGATGCCGACCGCGGCACCTATCTCATCGACTCCGACCCCGTGGAACCCACGCTCGGCGAACAGCCGCGCGGCCTCCTTGAGGATCTGCTCGCGGCGGGTGGGGGCGTCGGTTCTGGTGGCCATGAAAGCAATTCTAGACAGGGAGGTTAGCGGTCGTTAACCTGAAGGGGATGGTTAACGCTCATTAACAGTCGACCCACTGGGTGAGGGGACGGCAGGATGCACGAGGCACCGGAGCTGACGAGCGCGGCGGACCCCGCGTCGGAGGCCTGGCGGGCCAACGAGGCGGCACACCGGGCGCTCGCCGAGGAGCTGCGCGGCAAGCTCGCCGCGGCCCGGCTCGGCGGCGGCGAGAAGGCGCGGGCCCGGCACACGGCGCGCGGGAAGCTGCTGCCCAGGGAGCGCGTGGACACGCTGCTCGACCCGGGCTCTCCGTTCCTGGAGCTGGCGCCCCTCGCCGCCGACGGGATGTACGACGGGGCCGCCCCGGCGGCCGGGGTGATCGCCGGGATCGGGCGGGTCAGCGGGCGCGAGTGCGTGATCGTCGCCAACGACGCGACCGTCAAGGGCGGCACGTACTACCCGATGACGGTCAAGAAGCATCTGCGCGCCCAGGAAGTGGCCCTCGACAACCGGCTGCCGTGCGTCTACCTGGTGGACTCGGGAGGCGCGTTCCTGCCGATGCAGGACGAGGTCTTCCCGGACCGGGAGCACTTCGGGCGGATCTTCTACAACCAGGCGCGGATGTCGGGCGCCGGCATCCCGCAGATCGCCGCCGTCCTCGGGTCGTGCACGGCGGGTGGGGCGTATGTCCCGGCCATGAGCGACGAGGCGGTCATCGTCCGCAACCAGGGGACCATCTTCCTGGGCGGGCCTCCCCTGGTGAAGGCGGCCACCGGCGAGGTGGTCACGGCCGAGGAGCTGGGCGGCGGTGACGTCCACGCGCGTGTGTCGGGCGTGACCGACCATCTGGCGGAGGACGACGCGCACGCGCTGCGGATCGTCCGGAACATCGCGGCGACGCTTCCCGCGCGCGGACCCCTGCCCTGGGAGGTGCGGACCGCGGTGGAGCCGAAGGTCGACCCCTTCGGGCTGTACGGCGCGGTCCCCGTCGACTCCCGCACCCCCTATGACGTACGGGAGATCATCGCGCGCGTGGTCGACGGCTCGCGGTTCGCGGAGTTCAAGGCCGAGTTCGGGCAGACCCTCGTCACCGGCTTCGCCCGGATCCACGGTCACCCGGTCGGGATCGTCGCCAACAACGGCATCCTGTTCTCCGAGTCCGCCCAGAAGGGCGCCCACTTCATGGCGATGCCGTGCAGCCCGGCGAGCCGGGACAGTTCCTCCGAGGGCGGCTCGGCCGGCCCCT
>NZ_JBEXCS010000191.1:0-4535 GCF_040605395.1 Streptomyces sp. NPDC005648
ATCGAGGTCGGCGACCGTGACTCCATCTACACCCGGCCGCGCCACCCCTACACCCACGCCCTGCTCTCCGCCGTCCCCGAGGTCACCCTCGACGAGGAGCAGGCCGCGGCGGGTGGCCGCGAGCGCATCCGCCTCGCCGGTGACGTCCCGTCGCCCATCTCCCCGCCCTCCGGCTGCCGCTTCCGCACCCGCTGCTGGAAGGCGCAGGACAAGTGCGCGACGGAGGAGCCCCCGCTGATCCAGCTCTCCGGCAACCACTCGGGCCATCTGACGGCCTGCCACTTCCCGGAGGACCCGACGATCGAGGCACGGGACGAGGACATCGTGCTGGACCCGGCGCTGGCTGCGCTGGAGGAGGGGGCGGACGACTGACGGGGCGACCGGAAAGGCCGGGCTCGTCGACATCGGGTGCTCGGGTCAGCGGGGCTCGTTTCCGGCCTTTCCGTAACGCCGGAAGGAAGCGGTCTCCAGCCTCCACGAACCGAAGGGAACCGTGTCCCCGAAGATGTACGGGTCCTTGTGGCGGTACCGGTCCCCGCAGGGTTCGGAGTGCACTTCGATGGTGCCGGTGCGAGGGTCGACGATCAGATAGTGGGCGATGCCCATGGCTGGGTATTCGGCGAGTTTCTCGTGGTAGTCGTTGTCTGGGTTGGACGGGGAAACGATCTCGATGACCGCCAGTACCTGCGTGGCGTCGACCGCGAGGCCCTCTTCGTCGAGCGCTTCCTCCGGGATCACGACGGCATCCGGACGGCGCATCCTGCCGATCTCGGGATGCTCGATCTCGGGGCCGTTCTCACAGACGTATCCCGGATGAGTGGTGGGAAGCTGATCGTTCAGCTGGTTTCGGATACGGCGGATCGTGCCCTCATGACGCTTCGAAGGGCTCATCATGGCGAGAAACGGTCCGGAAGGGCCGATCTCGACGGTCCAGGACCCTTCCAGGCGCTCGGCATACGCCGTGAGCTCTTCGGCGATCGCGCGCATCTTCCCGTACTCCATGACTCAAGGCTAACGAGAGGACTGTTCCTGAGCCACCAGCGCCTGTGAACGGGCCGAGGGAGATCAGACCGCCCGTGTGACCGTGATGATCTCGGGGGCGCCGGGTCCGAGAGGCCCGCGCCCCCAGTCGCCGTACTGTTCCGTGACGGTCAGCCCGGCCTCCGCGAGGAGCTTCGCGAGTGCGGTGGCATCGAGGAAGCGGAGGGTGTTGCGGCTGACGCGGGAAGCGTGGAGTCGGCGGTCCCCGAAGGGCGTGGTGAACTCGCAGGTCGTGGTGAAGGTGACCCGGTCCCCGTGGAGCGGCCCCTCGACCTCGTGCCACACCCGAACCCGGCCCCCCTGACCGTCGTCCAGCTCGCGCACGTGCTTCGGCGTCCACGCCTCCCAGGCCCGCGCGGCCGGGTTCCGCGTCTCGAAGACGAACCGCCCGCCGTCGCCGAGGGCCTCACGCACCGCCCGCAGCGCCAGTCTCAACTCCTCGTCGCCGAGCAGCTCCTGGAACGCGTGACCGGTCATCACGACCAGCCCGAACTCCCCGTGCCAGGCGTGTGAACGCAGATCCCCGAGCACCCACTCGACGTCCCGCCGCCCGTCCCGAGCGCGTACGAGCATCGCGGCTGCGGGATCGAGCCCGACGAGCCGCCCCTCGTGCCCCGCCGCACGGGCGCCGTGCAACAGCCGCCCCGTGCCGCACCCGACGTCGAGCACGGAGGGCGCCGCCATCACCAGATCGAGATAGAAGTCGTCGCACGGACCCCAGCGGTTGAGGACGTCGTAGACCGCGGCATGCGAGACATCGGCGTAGGGGCGGTCGACCACCGCGGCAGTGTGGCACACGGAGGCGGGGGGTGGGGCGGGAATCGGGAGAGGGGTCGGTAAGAGGAGCCCTTGTTCAACTCTGCGGAGAGGCAGAGCCTTTGAGCGCCTCGACGAAGGGGGTGAAGGCGGCGGCGGGGAAGGTGAGGGTTGCGCTGGCCGGTGCCTTTGAGTCGCGGACGGCTATGTGGTCGTCCAGGTGCGCGACTTCGACGCAGGCGTCGCCCTGGCCACCGCCTGAGAAGGAAGACTTCTGCCAGGTGCCGGGGGTCAGCATGCTCACAGCTCCTTCGACAGCCGGTGGATGATGTCCCGCGAATGATCAGGGGATCGGGCGAGGGCTCGGTAAGCAAGGCCCGTTCAACTCCAAGTGGAGTCAATGGCTTTCAGGGACTCGATGAAGGGAGTGAAGGCTTCGGTGGGGAAGGTGAGGGGTGCCCTTGTCGGGGCCTTGGAGTCGCGGATGGCTATGTGGGTGAGGCGGGTGCAGACCTCCACGCAGGCGTTGCCCTCGCCGCCGCCGGAGTAGGACGACTTACGCCAGTGGTCGCGGGTGGCCATGAGCGCCTCACAGTTCCTTCGCCAGTCCGTGGATGAAGTCGCGCGACCGGCCCGGTTCGAGCGACACCGCTTCCAGCTTACGGAAGAGTTTTCGAAACCGGCCGAGTTGCGCTTCGGCATCGATGAAGACTGTCCCGTGGGGGTCGTCGCGCACAACCGTGTCCAACTTGGGGACCGGACCGCCTGCGTACACCATGGCGCTGCCGGCCCCGGCGAAGTCGTCCAGGTCGAACGGGATGACGCGCACGGTGACATGGTCGGCTTCGGAGAGTTCCAGAACCCGGGTGAGCTGGGCCCGTACGGCGGCGCGGTCACTCACCCGGATACGCAGGGCCGCTTCGTGGAGCACGGCCTCGTACGGAATCGGATCGGGACGTTCGATGACGACCCGTCGTTTCATCCGGTGCTCGACCCACAGCTCCACATCGCTCTTCGGATGCTCCGGGTTGACGTACGAGAACAGCGCGCGGGCGTAGTCCTCCGTCTGGAGCAGGCCTGGGACGTGCAGGAAATCCACATCCCACCGGTAGCTGGCGTGGTGCTCCAGTTCGGACAGGTCCAGGAACGGCGTTGCCAGCCGCCCCCGAAACTCCTCCCACCAGCCGCGTGTGCGGTTGGTCGCCATGGTCACCAGGGCTTCGATCAAGGCGTCGTCCGAGCAGGCGTAGTTGGCTGCTAGTCGCCGCAGCCGCTGTTCGCTCACACCGGTGATGCCCGCCTCGATCTGGCTCATCTGGACGGAGCTCGCGCCGAGCATGCTCGCGGCCTCGGTCGCCTTGAGCCCTGCTGCTTCTCGGAGCTTGCGTAGTTCGGTGCCCAGCCGGACTTGGCGTGCTGTGGGGTGCCGTCGTGCTGGCACGGCGTCCTACTTTCCTTCAACTGCCTGGTGAGAGGAACTCGTTCGCGGGTCAGACTACGCGATCGGCTTGCACGGACTGAAATTTACGGCATACCTTCAGTGATGTGACGCTTACGCAGCGGAAGCGCACCGCTCCGCCATGCCATGACGGCTGCGGCAATGCCGCCGCTCGCGAAATCCCCTCCTCACCACCGGAGTTGATGCCGCATGCCCGAAACCTGGGACTACACCCTCCACATCCCGAACGACCTCAGAGCCGTCACGATCTGCCGCCGCACCCTGCGCCTGATCCTGACCGTGCACGGCCTGATCGGACTGGTGGACACGGCCGAACTCCTCGCGACGGAGCTGGTCACCAACGCCGTACGGCACACCAAGGGGCCGGCGGCGCTGAGGGTCCGCCGGTCGGCTGAGGGCGCGGTCTGGATCGGGGCATGGGACACCGATCCGGAACCACCGGGGCCACCCCGCCCACTGGAGCAGGTGCATGAGCTGGAGGAGGGGCGGGGGTTGGGGCTCGTGATGACCTGCGCGGATCACTGGGGCTGGCAGCCGTCGGCCCGGTTCGGGGATCTGGGCAAGTACGTATGGTGTGAGCTGGGAGCGGCGTAGTGGTCAGCTCGTCGCACGATGGAATGGCGCAGCATCCCCGTGCCCGACGCCGTCCGTGAGCGGGTGGAATCCTGCGCGGACCTGGACCAGCTGGAGACCTGGGCCCATCGCACGGTGCACGCGACGGTCGCGGCCGAGCTGTTCCTGGAGGGCTGATCAGGAGTTTTCGAGGTGGAGTTGGTCGTGGAGGGTGGGTAGGGGCCGGGGGCGCGGGCCCCTGAGAAAAGGGCCCGTACATCCTTCGGATGTACGGGCCCTTGCTCCCCTGGAGCGGACGTTCATGGGCTCGGGTCAATGGGCCGAGAAAGTCCGTTCCGGTAAGGCGGCTCCTGACGGAAAAGGGGTGTTGTCAGGACGCGGCCTCGGGGTCCTTGGTGAGGTGGGGAGCGGGGACGGTCTCCGCCGTCTCGGGGTAGTGGCAGGCCGTGAGGTGGCCGGGCTTGTTGCCCTCGACCTGGACCAGCGGCGGGGCCTCGGTCGCGCACTTCTCCGTCGCCTTCCAGCAGCGGGTGCGGAAGCGGCAGCCCGACGGCGGGTTCAGCGGCGAGGGCACGTCGCCCTGGAGGCGGATGCGGTCCCGGGCCGGTGTCTCGTCCACCGTCGCCTCGGGCACGGCGGAGAGCAGGGCCCGGGTGTAGGGGTGGCGCGGGTTGCCGTACAGGTCGTCCCGGTCGGCGATCTCGAC
>NZ_JBEXCS010000192.1:0-3749 GCF_040605395.1 Streptomyces sp. NPDC005648
GCCGAGCCGCAATCGCGGCTCGGCTCTTCGTTTCGCCTGTTCAGGCGGCTGCGGAGGATACGAGATTCGAACTCGTGAGGGGTTGCCCCAACACGCTTTCCAAATGTTCGTCTGGGGGTACAGGGGTGTGCGGGAGCGTTCTGACCTGCGGTGCGCCTGTGGCGGGTGGGGCTCCTGCAGTGCTGTACGGAGGTGAATGCAACCAGAACTGCAACCGTCGCCCGCTTATTTGCCGCTCTCCGGGCCGTACCACTGGAGAGCCTGGCCGGTCACTGCCGCGATGCAGGCGAAGTCGTGGTCGCGGTGCAGGAGGGTGAGCCCTTGCAGCTCGGCCGTCGCGGCGACGACGAGATCCACCGCACCCGCACTGCGATGCTTTCCCTGTCTGGTGAGAGCTTCCTGGACCTGCCAGGCGCGGTCGTAGGCGCGGTCGTCGACGGGAACCCAACCGAAGATCAGTCGCATGTCCTCGATGCCGCGCGCCCTGTCGGCGGCCGACCGGGCGCTGTAGAAGAACTCAAGTTCGGTGATCGGGCAGGTGGCGATGAGCCCGGCGGCTGCCGCCTGGTCCCAGCCGTACTGCTCCGCGTCCGCGCGCATGAACCGGGCGAGCGCGCTGGTGTCGATCAGGAACTGGGCCGCGTTCACCGGCGGTAGTTCCCCTTGTTCTCGAACAGCTCCAGATCGAATGCGCCGTCCCCGGCCGCGGCCCGCAGCCGGGCGAGAGCCAGGGCGCGACGCCGACTCTCCAGCACCTCGCGGAGAGCGGTGTTGACTGTCTCCTTCTTGGTGCTCGTCCCGAGGGCTTTGGCCACGTCCGCGACCAGGTCGTCGTCCAGGTCGATAACCGTTCGACTCACGAGTGCCTCCCAGATATCAAATGTGGGGTTAAGTATATCTCGTGAGGTGCCCGTATGGGGCGGCACACCCGGGCACCCGGGCACCCGGGCACCCGGGCACCCGGCCTTGGCCGCCGAGTCCTACGCGGGCATCACGCCATGGATGCGGGAGAGAGTGAAGACGCGTTCCGCTTCGCGCAGGTGGCACCAGGCGTCGAGGTAGGGCGGGTCGAGTTCCAGGTCACTGAGGGTGCGTACGGTCCGGTTGCCCGAGGTGGCGATGTACTCGACCGTGATGGCTGCACCGGTGTCGATGGCATGGGCGACCTGGCGGACGTCGCTGTACGACAGGTGCTTCGCGTATCCGGCGACGATCTCCTCGGTGTCCGTAGCGAACGGCACCCCGCTGCCGAACGGGTCGGGTTCCGGTGCCGTCGGCGGAGCCTTGAGCAGCCGGTCGGCCAGGACGTCCATCCCGACGTCGGTGGCCATGTCCGAGGCGCGGGTTGCGGTGGTCCGGGGGCCGCGCCGCCCGACGTTCCTTCGCGGGGGCGGGACGGTAGCGGCGGCCCTCTGCGGCAGGCGCTTCTCGATGCGTACCGTTCCCCCGGCGGTCTCGGCGACCGGGGCGTAGCCCGCGGCACGGAGCGCGGCGAGAGTCGTCGCGGGTGGGCTGCCGCTGACCAGGACCGTCGGGGCGAGCTGCCGCAGGGCGAGCTTGGACAGTGCGCGGTGGGCGGCGAGTTCGGCCAGGAGCGCGGGTTCGTCGCCGTGGATGACACAGGCCGCGGGGGCGACGCGCACCCGTCCGTGACCTCGTGCGGTGTCGGCGATGAGATAGGTCAGTGGCTGTGGCAGGGCCGTGGCGGAGCCGGCTGCCAGGTCGGCTGTGATGTCGTCCGGGGTGCGGCCGGCGTCCAGGGCCCGGCGGACACTGCCGGCACTGAAGCGCCATACCGACGCCGTGCCACTGGTCTCCCGGTCGGCCATCGAATCCAGCAACGCCGCGAGTCGCGCGGACGGGGTTCCGGTGACGACGGCGGTGAGGTCGGCGCCGATCCGGGCCGTCGTGGTCGCGGGGGGCAGCAGCCGCCGGGCCGTGATGTCGAGCTTTTCGTCGGCGTGAGCCGCCAGGTGGGCACCGAGCGGGGACAGCGCACCCCGTGCCAGCACGCCCAGCAGTTCGCCTTCGCGGATCACCGTGCTGAACGGTGCCGTGTCCTCGGGCGAGGCATGGTCGGCGAGCGGACGGTGCCAGACCACCAGCGGCCCCAGCTCCGAAGCGACCTTCGCACCCTGTCCTGCCGGGAGCCCCGCTGCCGCGGTGAGCAGCCCGTGGCGGGCCTGCAGACAGCCGCCGCAGTCAGGCGCACCGGCGAGCGCGGGAAGCGCCTTGTTTTCTTCATCGCGCGCCCGGGTGGGGGTGAGCGGCAGGTCCCGCCATGCCCGGAGCAGTACGGCGAGTTGTTCTGCGGGCTCCCGCTCGGCCCAGGCGTCGTACGCCTCGGTGGGAGGTACGCGATCGCCGTCGCGGGCCAGCAGCCCGGCTGCGTATGCGGTCTCCAGGGCGATGCGTACGACGGCGTCGTCCGCCTGGGCGGCCTTGCCGAGCCGGGCCAGTTCACGCGCGCCGATCCCGCCCGACTTCAGCCGGGCCGGTGGAGCGGTCGCGCACACCGAAAGGACGGAGGCGGCATGGGCCGCGAACGCGGTGGCGGCCACCGCGGCCTCCCGTTCCACCTCAGAGGAGCTGACGGGCACCAACTGTGGGACGGGCGGCAGAGGTTCGAACGGAGCGTGCCAATCGGGGCCCCGCAGAGCCAGGGCCACCTCGACCGGCATGCGGACGGGCCCGTATCGGTGACGGTCCTGGAGCAGAAGCCCGCGGTCGAGTGCCCATCGGGCGCCTGGTGGGAGGTCGCGGCCAGGAGCCCCGAACACGACGAACAGTGACTGATGCGGCGTGGACCTGGCGCTCTGCTCAAGCAACTTCCGTGTGGCCGCCGGTGCTTGAGCTACCAACGCGGCGACCCGTTCCGCGTCACCGTGATGCTCCACCAGAGCCGCGAGTCGCTGCTGCTTGGTGCCGGGCGGCTTGATACCCAGGACCGTCAGCATGCCGCGCAGTTCCTCCGAGGTGGTGCCGGCCAGCAGCTCTTCCAGCGGGGCGTCAAGTCCCAGGGGCGTGCTCCACGCCTGGCGCAAGGGCGTAGGCATGCGGAGTGCCTCGTTGCCGTCGTGCCAGACGAGCGCCCGATCCGACAGCGCCTCCAGGGTCGCGTCCAGCGCGCGTACCGCCGCAGGGGATGTCGAGCCGAGCAACTCCGCGAGGCTGTCCCGGGTCGCTCGTGCTCCCAGCGCCGCCAGCGCCTCGGCGGCCTGCAAGCACGGCAGTGTGAGTTGCGGCAGGACGAGTGCCACGGACCCCGGACTTTGGAGACGGTCCGCCAGTTCCCCCACCGAGCGTGGTTCCGGAGAGGAGGCTGCGTCCTTCCGCATGGCGAGTACGTTTGCCAGGCGGGAACCGTCGAGTTCGCTCAGCCAAGTCGCAAGCGTCGATCGGGACTTCATGAGGGTGCACCTCGACAGACAGGGAACGTCACAGGCGGGCCGAAGTCGCTTCGGCGCCAAGGTCAAGGATGGCGCAGTTCCATGATCCGCGGATGCCGTACGAAGACAGAGTCCGCGGCACCTCCCCGCCGCGGGCCCAGCCCGACGAGACGAGCCGACGGCAGTAGAAGATCTGGCTACCCGCTCGCCGAAATATCCTTAATGGTCGGATATAAATGCAACCAAAACTGCAACCAGCGCACGGCGAAGGGCTGAGCCGCAATCCAGGCGGTGGAGGACATCCGGGCATACCTGGACGGATCGCCCACGCGGCTGCTGGGCTGAGACAACCGGGTGCCG
>NZ_JBEXCS010000193.1:0-3366 GCF_040605395.1 Streptomyces sp. NPDC005648
GGTCTCGGACGTCCTGTCGGCGCACCTGGCGCAGATGAGCGTGCGGCAGAACGACGACATGCGCCCCCACACCCCCGAACTCCTCGAACCCCCCGAAGCCGGCCGGGGTTCGGCCACAGCTCGGTCAACTCACGAGGGGGAACCCCCTGTTGATGTTGGTCTTGCTGCACACTCCTGTGCCGGAGGGGAGACATCATGCTGGAGATCAACACGAGCAAGGTGAGCCGCTGGGACCAGCACGGGCGGGAACACGTCGTGCGGGTACGGCGCTCGGGAGTGCAGCGCACGATCCAGTGCGACACGTGCGGGTGGCGCAAGGGCGCGCAGTTCCTGCCCTGGCTGAAGGCGGAGGAGCATCTGGCCGAGGCCCATCAGGCGACGGTCAACCCGTCGGAGGGGTAGCCGGGGCGGGGCGGGGCCGATCCGCCGGGCAGGCCATAAGCCCGCAGGCCCTAAGCCCGCAGCCCCCGCACCAGCAAGTCCACCACAGCCTCGAACTCCCCCTCCACACCGGGCTTCTCCCACTCCCTGACGTAACGCGGGTCGTGGAAGCGGTCGGTGGCCTGGAAGAGGGCGCGGGCGGCGGCGGACGGGTCGTCGGCCCGGAAGGTGCCGGACTCGACACCGTCGCGCACGATGTCCGTCAACTGCCCGGTGAGTTCCGCGACATGGGTGCCGACCACCTCGACGGCCTCGAAGACCAGGACCGAGTAGGTGGCGAACAGCTCCGGATCGATCCCGGCCTTGCGCCGCTTCGCTGCGAAGAGCGCCGCGAGCCACTCGCGCACCCGTGCCTCGGGGTCCCGACCGGTGTCGGCGGCGATGGAGGCGAGCAGTTCCGTCGTACGGTCCAGCCACTGCTTGGTGACGGCAGCCCGCAGCGCCGCCTTGGTCCGGAAGTGCCGGTAGACGCTGCCGTGGCTGACGCCGAGCGCGCGGGCCACGTCGACCACGGTCGCCTTGGCCGGGCCATGGCGGCGCAGCACCTCCTCGGTGGCGGCGAGGATGCGCTCGGCGGTCAGGGTCTCGCTGGTCGGGGCCATGGCTAGACCGTACCCGGCACCGTGATCAGCGCTCGCTGTCGAGCATGGCCATCTGCGCGGGGGCGTACCGCTCACCGGCCGCCGCGTCCGCGGGCACGGCGGACTCGATGGCGGCGAGGTCGGCCGCGTCCAGCGTCACCTCCAGGGCACCGAGGGCCTCGCCGAGCCGCTCGCGGGTCCGGGCGCCGACCAGCGGCACGATGTCCTCGCCCCGCGACAGCACCCAGGCGATGGCGATCTGCGCGACGGAGACGCCCTTCTGCTCGGCGATCTTGCGCAGCGACTCGACCAGGGTGAGGTTGTGCCGAAGGTTGTCGCCGTGGAAGCGGGGCGAGTGGGCGCGGAAGTCGTTCGCCGCGTACTCCCGGCCGGGTGTGACATGGCCGGAGATCAGCCCGCGCGAGAGCACCCCGTACGCGGTGACGGCGATGCCCAGCTCACGCAGCGTGGGCAGGATCTGCCCCTCGGGGCCGCGGGAGATGAGCGAGTACTCGATCTGGAGGTCGGCGATGGGGGCGGTGGCGGCGGCCCGGCGGACGGTCTCGGCGCCGACCTCGCTGAGGCCGATGTGGCGGACGTACCCCTTCTCGACCAGTTCCGCGATCGCGCCCACGGTCTCCTCGATCGGCACGTCGGGGTCGAGGCGGGCGGGGCGGTAGACGTCGATGTGGTCGACGCCGAGGCGCTGGAGGGAGTACGCGGCCCAGGTGCGCACGGCGGCCGGGCGCGCGTCATAGCCGTGCCAGGCGCCGTCCGGGCCGCGCTGGGCGCCGAACTTCACGCTGACCAGCGCGTTCTCCCTCAGGGCGGCCGGGGCGGTGCGCAGGGCCTCGGCGATCAGCAGTTCGTTGTGGCCCATGCCGTAGAAGTCGCCGGTGTCGAGCAGGGTCACGCCGGCTTCCAGGGCGGCGTGGATGGTGGCGATGGATTCGGCGCGGTCCGCCTCGCCGTACATGCCGGACATGCCCATACAGCCGAGGCCGAGGGCGGAGACCTGGGGGCCGGCGGTTCCGAGGTTTCGGGTTCGCATCGTCATGCCCTCACCCTTCCATGACAGCTGACAGATTTCAATATCTGTCAGCTGTCATTCCAACTTCACCGCACCCCCCCTCGTTGGTCCAGACCTATTGACGAGAGGTCTGGACCAGAGCACTGTCATGCCTACGACACCTCACCGCACCCCCACCGGGAGGCCCGTATGCTCCGCCGCCCCCTGCGTCTGCTCGCAGCCGCGCTGACGACCGCCTGTCTCGCCCAGCTCCCCCTCTCCACCACCGCCTCGGCGGCCGACACCTGCGCCACGAAACCGAGACCGTCCGGCAAGGTCCTCCAGGGTTACTGGGAGAACTGGGACGGTTCCGCGAACGGCGTCCACCCGCCCTTCGGCTGGACCCCCGTCACCGACTCCCGCATCCCCGCCCACGGCTACAACGTGATCAACGCGGCTTTCCCGGTGATCCGTTCGGACGGCACGGCCCTGTGGGAGGACGGCATGGACGCGGGCGTGAAGGTGGCGACGCCCGCGGAGATGTGCGCGGCGAAGGCGTCCGGGCAGACGGTCCTGCTGTCGATCGGCGGCGCCGCGGCCGGTATCGACCTCAGCTCGCAGACGGTGGCCGACCGTTTCGTGGCGACGATCGTCCCGATCCTGAAGAAGTACAACTTCGACGGCATCGACATAGACATCGAGACGGGCCTGGTGGGCAGCGGAAACATCACCCAACTCTCCGCTTCCCAGGCGAACTTGATCCGCATCATCGACGGAGTGCTGGCCCGGATGCCGTCCGGCTTCGGCCTCACCATGGCCCCCGAGACGGCGTACGTCACGGGCGGCAGCGTCACCTACGGCTCGATCTGGGGCGCCTACCTCCCCGTCATCAAGAAGTACGCCGACAACGGCCGTCTGTGGTGGCTGAACATGCAGTACTACAACGGCGGCATGTACGGCTGCTCCGGCGACTCCTACCAGGCCGGCACGGTGGCCGGCTTCACCGCCCAGACGGACTGCCTCAACAAGGGCCTGGTCGTGCAGGGCACGACGATCAAGGTGCCGTACGACAAGCAGGTACCGGGACTGCCCGCGCAGTCGGGCGCGGGCGGCGGCTATATGTCACCGTCCCTGGTCTCCCAGGCCTGGAAGCACTACGGCACCTCGCTCAAGGGTCTGATGACCTGGTCGATCAACTGGGACGGCTCGAAGAACTGGACGTTCGGCGACAACGTGAAGTCCCTGCAAGGGCGTTGACGCACGAACGCCGGGCGGGCCGAGTCTCCTCTTCGCGCCTCCAACCCCGCCTTCTCCCCGGCTCCATTCCGGCTCCCG
>NZ_JBEXCS010000194.1:0-3288 GCF_040605395.1 Streptomyces sp. NPDC005648
TCCGAGATCGTCCACATGCTTGAGGTCGCCCGCACCGCCGTGGACGGAGGCGACCAATCGCCCTGACGGCGATTACTCTTTCCCTGCCCTGCCCCACAGGGGTCCGATTCCTCCCCGGCCTGAAGGCCGGGACATCCTCGGAAGAATCCGGTGAATCGGCTCGTGGTCCTGCCGGTGCGGAGTGCTGCCCTGGCGGACGCGGAAGAGGTGGTCAGGCGCCTGGTGATCGGTGTGGAGCGGGGTCGGGGGGCGGTGGCGAGGGGCGTAGCAGTTCGTCAGTCCGGGACCTCTGAGCAGGAGGCCGGTGCGGGGGGAGCCACGAAGATGTCTCACTCCAGTTCGTCGCCTACGCCGTACTTGGAGAGGTCCGGCTTCGGCGAATCCGCTCGTGCCCGCACCGCTCCCGCCGCGGGCGCGGCCGGGTACGTCCTTCTTCGACACCGTCGGACTGCGCGATCCCGGGGCGATACTGCACGCAGCGGCCGATGAGGAGCTCTGGGCTTCCCCGGCCACCGGCACCAGGTCCTGCGTCCTGAAGACGTGCGGCCCAAATTCAGAGCGGTTGCCCGGCCTTGACCCAGGCCGGGTCCGACAGCGTGCCGACGATCTCGGGAGTGACGTTGGGGTTCTCCGCGAAGTCGAAGACCTCCAGCCGTTTGGGGCGGGGGAAGTTGGCGTCCCCGACCAGCCGCTGCTTGCGCCGTTCCTCGCGTTCAGCCCACTCGGCCTCCAGCAGATCGGCCAGGAAATCCTTGTAGCTGGACCGCTGACGCATCGCATCGGCGGCCATCTCCTGGATCCGGCGGCGGATCGTTGACAGGTGCAGGGCGCGCCAAGCTTCGTCGATGGCCGTGTCCACGGCCTCCTCCGGCCCCATGTCGCGGCGGGCCGGAGGAACCTGGGCCGTGGTCTCGGTCGTGCTCGTGCGGTGCCTTTCGGTTGACGTGCCAGGAGCTGGTCGTAGTGGGCGACCGTCAGCAACGGCCTCCTGTCCTCGGACAGCTGGGCCCGGCGGGCCGCCAGCGACACCACCTGTCTGTACTTGGCCCAGGGCGGCGGGTCACCTTCGGCGTCATCCAGGTCATCGGGCGAAGGCGGGGCCAGCGCGTCCGCCCTGCGGGCCTCGACGGCGACCACGTCCGCGCTGGTGGAACCCGCCCTGACCGCTGCAGCCATGCCCTGTTCGACGGCGGATGCGGGCATCCGCCGGCCACGTCCCCGTGAGCGGAACGCGCTGCGGCCCAGAACGCCTCGCTGCACGGTGTCAGCCGATGGAGTCGATCCCGTCGGGCACCCAGCCGGGCTGACGATCTCCTACGGCCTGCCGTCAACACGAGGTGTGCCGTACCAGCGCCACTTGGTAAGGCGCGGCCGACCAGGGAGTTCCGCGCGGCCGGTGGCCCAGAGAAGGGTTGGCCACCGGTCGGTATCGGTCGGGGCGTCGGGGAAGAGCCGGGCCAGCACCCGGTCGCACAGGTCGGCGGGCGGCGTCCAGCCGACGCCCAGGCCCTCGGCGACGTCGTGGGTATGCACCAAGGTCTCGACAATACCCATCGCGGCGAAGCCTTCAGGGTCGGCTGGGCCGAAGATGTGGTGGGCTCGGACCGTGGGCGGCGTCGTGCGGACGATTGCGGTCAGCAAGGCACCGCTGGCATCCAGTACTTGCAGCAGACCCGCTGGACCAGCCTCACGGTCGGCGAAGACAGCATTCGCCGGGCCGCCCGGCCTCTTCCGACTCCACGCGAACGGGACGTGGGTGTCCAGCGGCGGGTTCGCTGGGCTCAATTGGACGGCGTAGGAGAACAGATCGTCGGCGAGGTGCTCGACAGTCTCCCAACAGTCCCACTCCAGAGAACCGGCCTTGACACTCCAGTCCGGCACGTCCGCCCCGCGCAGAGTGGCGAGCGCCAAGCGGACGGCATGCTCGACATCGGCCGCGGTAACCGGCCCGCTCGGTGATCTCTGCGCTTCAGCCATGGCGGGACCGTATCAATGATCACCCGACGCCGCGGAGCCTTTGTTCGACCAGGCCGGTTCCGGTGAGCCTTCCGCAGATCCGCCCTAAGACCGCCCGGCAGTAGGCGTGCTGGGCGGTCTTAATCGAGTGCGAGAGTGCCGGTCCGGGTGATACAAGATCTGCGCGCCTGAGCAGCGCTACTTCCCCACCCTGCTGCGGATGATTGACGAGCGGTCCGCCGCGTTTCGCGCCGCTGTCGCCGCAGCCCCCAGCCTCGACGCCGATGTCCCGTCCTGCCCGGGCTGGACGCTGTACGACCTGGCGAACCATCTCAGCGAGGGGGACCGCTTCTGCGCCTACATCGTGCTGAACACCGCGCCGGGCGACGAGCGGCCGAGCAAGGACGGGCTGGCGGCGCCCAGGGAGCGCGAGGCTCTCATAACCTGGCTGGCCGACTCGACGGAGCAGCTGCTTACTGCTCTGCGCGAGGCCGGCCCGGACCGGGGCTGCTGGGCCTGGTGGGAGCCGCTGGCCTCGCCGCACACGGTGGCCGCCGTGGCCCGCCGCCGCGTCCCGGAGTCGCTGATCCACACCTACGACGCCCAGCTGGCCTCCGGTACCCCGCAGGAGCTGCCGACGACCGAGGCGGGCGACGCCATCGAGGAGTTCCTCGCCACCGTCTGCACCGGCACGGTCCCGTGGCCGGGCGAGCCCGCCACCATGGACTACCACGCAGCCGAGGCTGGCTCCTGGCGCCAGACGGTGGACGCCGCCGGTTCCCGCTTCACCCGCCTCACCGCGGCGGAGGCCGCCGAGAGCACGCCCACCGCCGCCATCTACGGCACGGCGAGCGAGATGGCCCTGCTCATGTACATGCGCATCCCGGCCGGCTCGCTGCAGATGGAGGGCGACGGCGACCTGCTCCAGCAGCTGCAGGACTGGGGCTGAGACCGACCGGCAAATGGATCACTTGAGGCGTCGGGTGGTGGGGCGGCCGTCCCAGCGGCAGCGCGGGGTCGCGCGGCGGATGAGTATACGCAGCGTGACGATCGCTGCGAACAGGTAGAGGTAGAAGTCCACCACGCGGCTGCGCTTCTCGGTACAGCGCCGCAACTTGCCGAAGCCGTTCATCCCCGCAACGTCAACGGCGGCCTCTACGCCGGCGTCGCCCAGTCCTCCACCGCCGACCAGGCACCCGTCGTCCGGTGGAACAACCTCACCGTCGACGACCAACTCTGGAAAATCGTCCGCTCCAACTGACCCGAAGAAAGGCAGGGTGCCTGGCAGCCCGCCGGCGGGGCTCGCCGACCACGTCCTGGAAGGTGCCGTCC
>NZ_JBEXCS010000195.1:0-3154 GCF_040605395.1 Streptomyces sp. NPDC005648
TCTCGGGCTTTCCTCCGGGCGCTTCCCTTCGGTCTTGCGTTTCCGACTCTATCAGATCCTTTCGGGCCTGATTCCCTGTCGGCGGGGCCTTTCGACATTCACTACGTTAGACCATTCCCGTCGGAACTCATAATCGAGTTCCACGAGTTTGAATTCAGGCATGCAGGCATGACGAATTCGCCCCCGCTGAGGGGTGACCGTAGGTAGTGGTTTGGCCGCTTCCGGCTGCTGGCGATCGCCGTACCCGGTTCAAGCGGCTCGGGCTACGTTACGCGCCTGCCCAAGGAGCGTCAACTTGAGCGGCGCCTGGGTACATGGGCCCGATAGGGGCTCACAGTCGGGTCGTTGGCGGCCCAGAAGCGCCACGGGTGAACGCCCCCGTCACCCGCCACGCCGGTGCGTGGACCGTTGAGTACCTGGTCGGACGGGATCCGAGTGCCCGTCAGCATCCTCAACGGGGTCTCGCCGGGGGTGCAGGCGTCCGTACCGTCCAGGGAGCGGTCCACCCCCAGGGCGGTGGCCAGGCGAGCCGGGCCTTTGGCCAGTTCTTTGTCGTTTCGGGCCGAGAGTCGACGTTTACGAGCGAGTTCGGCGCCTTCGATCACCTCGCCGGCCCGCAGCAGGACCGCGCTCGCCCTGCCCTCGGGACCGCACACCAGGTTCATGCAGAACCACATGCCGTAGGTGAAGTAGACGTACACATGACCGGGCGGACCGAACATCACGTCATTGCGGGGCGTGCGGCCGCGATAGGCGTGGGAGCCGGGGTCGTTCGGGCCGTCGTAGGCCTCGACCTCCGTGAGACGCAGCGCGATCGGACCGTCGGGGGTCGTGCGGAGGAGGATACGGCCGATGAGGTCGGGGGCGACCTCCAGGACGGGGCGGTCGAAGAACTCCCTGGGGAGTGGCGTACGGTCCGTGGGCGCGATCATGGCGTCCGAGCGTAGTCCAGGCGGGTGGTTGCCAAGGGGTGGTCAAGGTTCCGTCTGCTTGCCAGGGTGTGGGGCGGAACCGGCCAGGTCCGGTTCGCGTTGGTAGGGATCAAGGGTCCACGCGTACGAGGGTCCACGGATAGAGGGAGAGACATGGGGTTCAAGAAGCTGCTCGCGAGTCTGGGGGCCGGCGGGGCTTCGGTGGAGACCGTGCTGACCGAGGTCAACGTCGTTCCGGGCGGCGTCGTCCAGGGTGAGGTGCGGATCCAGGGCGGGTCCGTGGACCAGGACATCGAGGGTCTGTCCGTGGGCCTGCAGGCCAAGGTCGAGGTGGAGAGCGGCGACGAGGAGTACAAGCAGAACATCGAGTTCACCAAGGTGCGGCTCGGTGGCGCTTTCGAGCTGCGGGCCGGGGCGGTGCACGCGGTGCCGTTCGGGCTCGAGATTCCGTGGGAGACGCCCGTCACGATGATCGACGGGCAGGCGCTGCGCGGGATGCACATCGGGGTGACGACCGAGCTGGCGATCGCGCGGGCCGTCGACTCAGGTGACCTGGACCCGATCAACGTGCATCCGCTGCCGGCGCAGAAGGCGCTCCTGGACGCCTTCATCCAGCTGGGCTTCCGCTTCAAGAACGCGGACATGGAGCGCGGCCACATCCGGGGCACGCGGCAGAAGCTGCCGTTCTACCAGGAGATCGAGTTCTACCCGCCGTCGCAGTACCGGGGGCTCAACCAGGTCGAGTTGAGCTTCGTGGCGGACGAGAACGCCATGGACGTGGTGCTGGAGATGGACAAGAAGCCGGGGCTGTTCAGCGAGGGCAGTGACACCTTCCGTTCGTTCCAGGTCGGTCAGCACGACTTCCATGGGACCGACTGGGCGGCGTATCTCAACCAGTGGCTGTCCGAGGTCGGCAGCAAGCGCAACTGGTTCTAGGCTCGGGAACTGCTGATTCCGTCATCGATCAGGAGGTACCGAGGTGACCGAGCTCAAGCGGCGGCCGCTCCCCCACGATTTCCACCCGCCCGTGCCGTCGTTCACGGTCACGAGCGAGGACGTCCAGGAGGGCGCCACGCTCAAGGACGCTCAGGTATACGCGGCCGGCAACACCTCACCGCAGCTGCGGTGGGAGGGGTTCCCGGCCGAGACCAAGAGCTTCGCCGTGACCTGCTACGACCCGGACGCCCCTACGGGCAGCGGGTTCTGGCACTGGGTGCTGTTCGACATCCCGGCCTCGGTGACCGAGCTGCCGGTGGGTGCGGGCACCGGGAAGTTCGAGGGGCTGCCCGAGGGCGCGATCCAGTCGCGTAACGACTACGGGTCCAAGGACTTCGGCGGCGCCGCGCCGCCCGCCGGCGACGGGCCGCACCGCTATGTGTTCACCGTGTACGCCGTGGACCAGGAGAAGCTCGGTCCGGACTCGGACGCCAGCCCGGCATATGTGGGCTTCAACCTGCGGTTCCACGCGATCGCGCGGGCACAGTTGATCGGTGAGTACGAGGTGCCCGCCGAAGACTGACGTTCATGGAACGTTTGCCCGCCCCTGGTCTTGGAATTGATCAGGGGCGGGCAGTTTTTATTGCGTTGTCCATCTCGGCGTGCCCGGCCAGAGTTGATCCAAGCCCGCCAGGGAGTGGGCCGATTGCACGGGAGGTGGGCGGGATGCGGGACACGCTGGTTCTGAACGCGAGCTTCGAGCCGCTGTCGACGGTGACGTTGAATCGAGCCGTCGTTCTGGTGCTGCAGGACAAGGCCGTCGTCGAGCAGGCCCACCCCGAACTGCGTATGCGCGGAGCCGATGTGGACATACCGGCGCCGCGGGTGATCCGGTTGTGCAGGTATGTGAGGGTGCCGTTCCGAAGACAAGCTCCGTGGTCGAGGCGGGGTGTGCTGGTCAGGGACCGGCACCGGTGCGCGTACTGCGGGCGCAGGGCGACGACCGTGGACCATGTGGTGCCGCGGGCGCAGGGTGGCCGGGACTCCTGGCTGAATACGGTGGCCTCGTGCGCGGAGGACAACCACCGCAAGGCGGACCGGACTCCGGAGCAGGCGGGTATGCCGTTGCTGCGGCAGCCGTTCGAGCCGACGCCGGCCGACGCGATGCTGCTGGCACTGGGGACCGAGGACTTCGAGGCGCTTCCGGACTGGCTGGCGCTGGACCTGATGTCGGACGAGCTGCTCGAGCTGTGGGAGGGCACCGGCGCTTCCGTCGTCTTCGTGAC
>NZ_JBEXCS010000196.1:0-2570 GCF_040605395.1 Streptomyces sp. NPDC005648
TTCTCGTGACTGCGTGCCTTTTGAAGAATGAGCCTGCGAGTTTGCGGTGTGTTGCGAGGTTAACCCGGGTGGGGTAGCCGTAGCGAAAGCGAGTCCGAACAGGGCGCTTTAGTAGCACGCTCAAGACCCGAAGCGGAGTGATCTAGCCATGGGCAGGTTGAAGCGGAGGTAAGACTTCGTGGAGGACCGAACCCACCAGGGTTGAAAACCTGGGGGATGACCTGTGGTTAGGGGTGAAAGGCCAATCAAACTCCGTGATAGCTGGTTCTCCCCGAAATGCATTTAGGTGCAGCGTCGTGTGTTTCTTGCCGGAGGTAGAGCACTGGATAGGCGATGGGCCCTACCGGGTTACTGACCTTAGCCAAACTCCGAATGCCGGTAAGTGAGAGCGCGGCAGTGAGACTGTGGGGGATAAGCTCCATGGTCGAGAGGGAAACAGCCCAGAGCATCGACTAAGGCCCCTAAGCGTACGCTAAGTGGGAAAGGATGTGGAGTCGCAGAGACAACCAGGAGGTTGGCTTAGAAGCAGCCACCCTTGAAAGAGTGCGTAATAGCTCACTGGTCTAGTGATTCCGCGCCGACAATGTAGCGGGGCTCAAGCGTACCGCCGAAGTCGTGTCATTGCAGCAATAGGGCCAACGCCTGCTGTGATGGGTAGGGGAGCGTCGTCTGCCGGGTGAAGCAGCCGTGGAAGCGAGTTGTGGACGGTTGACGAGTGAGAATGCAGGCATGAGTAGCGATTCACACGTGAGAAACGTGTGCGCCGATTGACTAAGGGTTCCTGGGTCAAGCTGATCTGCCCAGGGTAAGTCGGGACCTAAGGCGAGGCCGACAGGCGTAGTCGATGGATAACCGGTTGATATTCCGGTACCCGCTGTGAAGCGTCAAACATTGAATCCAGTGATGCTAAGCCCGTGAAGCCGCCGGCTGAGTCTTCGGACGAGGTCGGAGTGGTGGAGCCGGTGGCCCGAGCTGGTAGTAGGTGAGTGATGGGGTGACGCAGGAAGGTAGTCCATCCCGGGCGGTGGTTGTCCCGGGGTAAGGGTGTAGGACGTCAGGTAGGCAAATCCGCCTGGCAGTAGTCTGAGACCTGATGCCGAGCCGATTGTGGTGAAGTGGATGATCCTATGCTGTCGAGAAAAGCCTCTAGCGAGTTTCATGGCGGCCCGTACCCTAAACCGACTCAGGTGGTCAGGTAGAGAATACCGAGGCGTTCGGGTGAACTATGGTTAAGGAACTCGGCAAAATGCCCCCGTAACTTCGGGAGAAGGGGGGCCAGCTCCGGTGATCCGTTTTACACGGTGAGCTGGGGGTGGCCGCAGAGACCAGCGAGAAGCGACTGTTTACTAAAAACACAGGTCCGTGCGAAGCCGTAAGGCGATGTATACGGACTGACGCCTGCCCGGTGCTGGAACGTTAAGGGGACCGGTTAGTCATTCTTCGGGGTGGCGAAGCTGAGAACTTAAGCGCCAGTAAACGGCGGTGGTAACTATAACCATCCTAAGGTAGCGAAATTCCTTGTCGGGTAAGTTCCGACCTGCACGAATGGCGTAACGACTTCTCGACTGTCTCAACCATAGGCCCGGTGAAATTGCACTACGAGTAAAGATGCTCGTTTCGCGCAGCAGGACGGAAAGACCCCGGGACCTTTACTACAGTTTGATATTGGTGTTCGGTTCGGCTTGTGTAGGATAGCTGGGAGACTTTGAAGCATTGACGCCAGTCAGTGTGGAGTCGTCGTTGAAATACCAGTCTGGTCGTGCTGGATGTCTAACCTGGGTCCGTGATCCGGATCAGGGACAGTGTCTGATGGGTAGTTTAACTGGGGCGGTTGCCTCCTAAAGAGTAACGGAGGCGCCCAAAGGTTCCCTCAGCCTGGTTGGCAATCAGGTGTTGAGTGTAAGTGCACAAGGGAGCTTGACTGTGAGACCGACGGGTCGAGCAGGGACGAAAGTCGGGACTAGTGATCCGGCGGTGGCTTGTGGAAGCGCCGTCGCTCAACGGATAAAAGGTACCCCGGGGATAACAGGCTGATCTTCCCCAAGAGTCCATATCGACGGGATGGTTTGGCACCTCGATGTCGGCTCGTCGCATCCTGGGGCTGGAGTCGGTCCCAAGGGTTGGGCTGTTCGCCCATTAAAGCGGTACGCGAGCTGGGTTTAGAACGTCGTGAGACAGTTCGGTCCCTATCCGCTGCGCGCGCAGGAATATTGAGAAGGGCTGTCCCTAGTACGAGAGGACCGGGACGGACGAACCTCTGGTGTGCCAGTTGTTCTGCCAAGGGCATGGCTGGTTGGCTACGTTCGGGAGGGATAACCGCTGAAAGCATCTAAGCGGGAAGCCTGCTTCGAGATGAGTATTCCCACCCACTTGATGGGGTAAGGCTCCCAGTAGACGACTGGGTTGATAGGCCGGATCTGGAAGCACGGTAACGTGTGGAGGTGACCGGTACTAATAGGCCGAGGGCTTGTCCTCAGTTGCTCGCGTCCACTGTGTTAGTTCTGAGGCAACGACCGTGTCGTGTTCCGGTTGACAGCTTCATAGTGTTTCGGTGGTTATAGCGTGAGGGA
>NZ_JBEXCS010000197.1:0-2179 GCF_040605395.1 Streptomyces sp. NPDC005648
GCCCGGAAGAACACCGTCGCCAAACAGGCCGTGAGCGACATCACCGGTCAGAGATTCGAGGTCGACCCCCGGGACCGGGCCGCGCCGCCGGGCCGGAGCTTCAGTGCATGTCGGCGCCCTCGGGGCTCCCGGAGACGGTCGCGTTGTCGTCCAGGAAGCCGCCCGACTGGTGCTGCCAGAGCTTCGCGTAGGCGCCGTCCACCGCCAGCAGCTCCTGGTGCGTGCCCTGTTCGACGATCTGCCCGCGATCCAGGACCACCAGCCGGTCCATGCCCGCGACCGTGCTCAGCCGGTGGGCCACCACGAGTGCCGTGCGGCCCTCCATCAGCCGCCACAGCGCTTCCTGCACGAGGAGTTCGCTCTCCGAGTCCAGGGCGCTGGTGGCCTCGTCGAGCAGCAGGATCGGCGCGTCGCGCAGGATCGCCCGGGCGAGGGCGACCCGCTGGCGCTGCCCGCCGGAGAGTTTGATGCCGCGCTCGCCGACCATGGTCTCGAAGCCGTCCGGCAGCGCGTCGGCGAACTCCGTGACGTGGGCCGCCTCGGCCGCGCGCCGGATGTCGGCTTCGGTGGCGTCCGGCCGGGCGAAGGCGATGTTGTCGCGCAGGGTGCGGTGGAACATGGCCGGGTCCTGGGGGACGTAGGCGATGAGGCCCCTCAGGTCGGCCTGGCGCATCCGGCTGATGTCCTGGCCGCCGACGAGGATGCGGCCGCCGTCGATGTCGGTCATCCGCAGCAGCAGCCGGGTCAGGGTGGTCTTGCCGCCGCCGGAGCGGCCGACGAGCCCGATCCTGGTGCCGCTGGACACGGTCAGGTCGAGGCCCTGGAAGAGCGGCTTCCCGCCTCCGTGGGAGAAGACCACCCGCTCGAAGCGGACGTCGGCGGCGCCGTGGGTGAGCGGCTCCGGCGAGGCCGGGTCGACCACCGTCGGGGGCACCAGCAGCAGTTCGGTGAACTGCGCGGCCTCCGTCATCGAGCTCTCCAGACGCCGGTAGATCTGGTTGAACTCGAACATGATCTTGGTGGCGTTGGTGTAGTAGGTGAAGGCGACCACGACCGCCTCCACCCCGTGCTCACCGCCGCCGATCGCGACCGCGAGCAGCAGGCCCAGGACGTTGGTCAGCACGGACATCGGTGCGACCAGCGTGTCGATGCGCAGATTGCCGTAGTCCCAGGACCGGAGCGTGAGGCGCCGCGAGTGCGCGACGCGGGAGCGGTGTTCGGCCGCCTCGCGTTCCTCGGCGGCGAAGGCCCGGACCGTGTCCATGTTCATCAGACTGTCGGCGACATGACCCGACACCCGGGCGATGGCCTCCTCGCGCTCGTCGACGAGGGCCTGTCGGCGGCGGATGAGGGGGATCACGATCAGTGCCGTCAGCCCGATCATCGCCAACAGGCCCACGACGAGCAGCGGTTCGTAGCGCCACAGCACCACCGAGCCGAACAGCAGCGGTACGAAACTGCCGACGACGTTGAAGGTGAGGGTGTCGATGAACTCCTCGAAGCGGGAGGCGAAGCTCAGTACGCGCTTGGTCAGCGAGCCGGCGAAGTTGTCGTGGAAGAACGCCGCGTCCTTGGCGAAGAGTTCGTCCATTCCGATGACGTAGAGGTGCTCGATGCCCAGTGCGTCCAGGCGGTTGAGGCAGTGCAGACCGATGCGCCACACGCCCTCCGACGCCAGCATGACGCCGGCGAAGGCGAGGACGTACGGCAGGTTGGAGCGGAGGTCGGAGCCGTGGTCACCGGCGATGCGGGCGACGAGCTTGGCGACCAGCAGGGGGGCGATGTAGTTGAGGCCGATGTTGCCGAGAGCCGGCAGCAGCATGGCGGGGGCCGTCAGCCGTTTGAGCCGGGCCAACTCCCGTCCGTAGTAGCGAAGCGCGAGGAGCACGGAGCCCCTGCGCACCGGATTTTCTCCTGATTCAGGCAGTCCCATCCCGATCCTGTGGGTTCGTGCGGCGGGGGTAGGAAAAGGGAGTCTCCCGCTACGGCACCCACGCGGTCCACGCGTTTTTTCCGGCCACGCACCCGGCCGGAACAGCATCGGAACACCCATACGAAAAGGGCCCCCATGGACTCTCGTCCATGAAGACCCTTCGCACCGTCGGGACGACAGGATTTGAACCTGCGACCCCTTGACCCCCAGTCAAGTGCGCTACCAAGCTGCGCCACGTCCCGGTGC
>NZ_JBEXCS010000198.1:0-1989 GCF_040605395.1 Streptomyces sp. NPDC005648
GCCCGCCGGGGCCGGGGCACGCGGACGGCGCGGGCGCCGGGGGGGGGGGACCCCCCCACCCCGGGGCGGTCGCGGCCCCCGCCGCCGACCACGCCCTCCAGCTCCTGCATCAGCGCCGACCAGTTCTGCGAGGAACCGCCGAGCCCATGGACGTAGAGCGCCGGCGGCAACCCCTCGCGCGCGGGTGGTCTCGAACGCATCGTCAGCGTGATGCCGGGCAACTCGACCGACCTGAGCCGCTCGCCCTCGGCAACCCTGACGGGCGCCACCTTCGGGAGCACATTGGTCGCCGGTACGGACGGCAGCTCGGTCGAAGACATGCGCCAATGTTACGAGACGATCACGCAGTGGCTCATGTGTTCGCCATCACAGCTGACATGCGCATCGCATGGCGTCCGCATCGGGTGTCTCCTAGGCTCGTTATGAGGGCACCCGCTGTGGCCCCTGCTTCTTCCAGGGACATTCGTAGGAAGGGAGCCCAACCATGGCCATCGACCCCACGGACCCCGAGACGTTCGAGGACGACGACACCCGCGAGGCGCCGGAGTTCGACGTCGAGGCACCCGAGGACGACGCCGCCGAGCAGTACGCGGACGTCACCGGGGACCGTGACGACCCGCTGGAGGACGTGGACCCTGCCCGCGGGAACGAGGCCGACCTCGTCGAACAGCACCGGGTGGTCTCCATCGACGAGGACGACTACCGCTGAGGACGACTACCGCTGACGAGGGACCCGCACACGACGACGCCGCTGAGCTGGAAGGAGGCGGATCCCTGCCCGCTCCGACCCGTTTTGAAACCTTCCGCCCGGCTTTCGCCACCGTCCGGTCCGTGAAATTCTGCGCTCGCACCGCGCACAGCAGGGTTACCGAAAAGTACGATGGCCGCGCGGCGCACACCGCATGTGGACGAATTTGGGAGGCGGCGTGACAGCCATCGAGCAGACAGAGGCGGCGCGCCCGCGAGGCACGCGTCTGCCTCGCCGAGCCCGACGGAACCAGCTGCTGGGCGCCGCCCAGGAAGTCTTCGTGGCGCAGGGCTACCACGCCGCCGCGATGGACGACATCGCCGAGCGCGCCGGCGTCTCCAAGCCGGTGCTCTACCAGCACTTCCCGGGCAAGCTCGACCTGTACCTGGCCCTGCTGGACCTGCACTGCGAGTCCCTCATCCAGGCGGTGCGTACGGCGCTCGCGTCGACGACCGACAACAAGCAGCGCGTACGGGCGACCATGGACGCCTACTTCGCCTATGTGGAGGACGACGGCGGCGCGTTCCGCCTGGTCTTCGAGTCGGACCTGACGAACGAGCCCGCCGTGCGCGAGCGCGTCGACAAGGTGACGAACGAGTGCGCCGAGGCGATCCGTGACGTCATCGCCGAGGACACCGGCCTCTCGTCCGCGGAGGCGATGCTGCTGGCCTCGGGTCTCGGCGGCCTCGCCCAGGTCGTGGCCCGCTCCTGGCTGCACAGCGACCGCAGCGTCCCGCGCGACCAGGCGGTGCAGCTGCTGACCTCGCTGGCCTGGCGCGGTATCGCGGGCTTCCCGCTGCACGGCGCCGACCAGCAGCACTGACGCGCACGCGCGCGTACCCGGCGTTTGTTCCCGCCGCCTGTTCGCTCCTGGCGTGCAGGCGCGGACCGTGTACGTCCCCTCACCGGGCTAATGTGTGCTGGGTACGGCGCGTAAAGGTCGCGCACTTCACTGACCGTCGGAGGGACATAGCCGTGGAGGTCAAGATCGGCGTGCAGCACGCGCCCCGCGAGATCGTTCTGGAGAGCGGTCAGAGCGCCGAGGAGGTCGAGCGGATCGTGGCCGAGGCACTGGCCGGGAAGTCGCAGCTGCTCTCCCTCGTGGACGAGCACGGCCGCAAGGTCCTCGTCCCGGCCGAGCGCCTGGCCTACGTCGAGCTCGGCGAGCCGGCCCCGCGCAAGGTGGGCTTCGGCGCGCTGTAGGCAGACAGCACAGGAGGGCCCGGCGACTTCGTGTCGCC
>NZ_JBEXCS010000199.1:0-1694 GCF_040605395.1 Streptomyces sp. NPDC005648
CCCTGTTTTTAATTGTGTCTTTCCCCGGTGTGTCTCATAAAGGTTCCCTTCAAGTGGCACCTAAATACCCTTCCCGGGGCTCGGACAGATCTGTCCGAGCCGCTTCTTGACGAGATGTCAGCTGCCCTGGGCACCGTTGCCGGAGAGGACCGGGATGTTGTTCAGGATGTGCGAGGCCGGCTCGTCACCCTTGTCCTGCGTGGAGTTCTCGGCGCACTGCTGGTTCTGCGGGGCCGAGAGGACCGGGATGTCCTGGACGCCGACGTTCGCGATGACGGCGACCAGGGACTGCACGTCCGCCTTGGCGGGCAGGCCGACACACAGCTTGTTCGCCGTGCCCTGGACCAGCGAGGCCTGGGGGCTCATCAGGCCCTTCGTCTCACCGTTGCCGTACACCTGAGCGGCGCCGTTGCCGTTCACGGTGGTGGTGTCGGTGTTGCCAATGGCCAGCGCCTGGGGGGCGAGCGTCGCCGACACACCGACGACGGAAGCCGCGACCGCCGCAGCAGCCATTGCCTTCTTCAGCATTTCTCCGGTCCTTTCCTGACGGACTCACACATTCCTGCTCCCACATCAACCGAGGCACCGGGAATTGGTTCCGCGGCTTCACTCGATCGGTTTTCCATGGGCCATTGGAGTGAAGAGCAGCAACCATGCGGGCCGGGACCAGTTGTGCAGGTCGCTCCGGTGGACGGGGTTACTCCAGAAGGGACCACGCAAGTGATCAAGAAGGTTATGGCTGCTGCCGCGATCGCGGCTTCCGTCGTCGGAGCCTCGGCCGCGGCCGCGCCGCAGGCGCTGGCCATCGGCAACAGCGACACCACCACGGTCAACGGCAACGACTCCGCCCAGATCTACGGCAACCAGGCCACGTACGGCAACATGAGCCCCCAGATGGCGCTCATCCAGGGTTCGCTGAACAAGCCCTGCATCGGCCTGCCCGCGAAGGTCAACGCGCAGTCCATCGCCGCCCTGCTCAACGTCGGCGTTCAGGACATCCCGATCCTGTCGGCCCCGCAGAACCAGCAGTGCACCGAGAACTCCAGCCAGATCAAGGGCGACGAGCCGCTCTCGCACATCCTGGACAACATCCCGGTCCTGTCCGGCAACGGCGCCAGCCACAGCTGACCGGTCGACGCACGCAGCGGGCCGCCGAGTTCTCGGCGGCCCGTTCGCTTGCCCTCTTCCCGAGTTCACCCCGTGACGGAACGTATGTTTTTAGTACGCAATAGGCCGAACGGGGCAAACAGCGCAACCAAACCGGCGGTCGGCGGTTGATCAACACGCGGCTCTGCAACGGGGTCCGCAACTCTGCACCGGAGTCCGCTCTCCGAAAGGGAACGAACATGAAGAAGCTGTGGGCAACCGCGGCCATTGCTGCCTCCGTCGCCGGCGTCACGGCGGCCACCGCTGCCCCGGCGCTGGCCATCGGCAACGACGACGTCAAGACCATCAACGGCAACGGCGCCGTCCAGAAGTACGGCAACCAGGCCACCCACGGCGACATGAGCCCCCAGCTCTCGCTCGTCCAGGGCACCCTGAACAAGCCCTGCATCGGCCTGCCCGCGAAGGTCAACGCGCAGTCGATCCTCGCCGCCATCAACGTCGGCGTTCAGGACATCCCGATCCTGTCGGCCCCGCAGAACCAGCAGTGCACCGAGAACTCCAGCCAGATCAAGGGCGACGAGCCGCTC
>NZ_JBEXCS010000200.1:0-1667 GCF_040605395.1 Streptomyces sp. NPDC005648
AGCTCGGCCTGACCGACCGTGACCAGCGGCACGTCCGAGGGGGTCAGACCACCCGCACCCGGCCGCCCGACATGACGCGCCAGACCCTCCAGGGCCGTTCCCCACAGGTCGGCCAGCTCGCGCACCTCGGCCTGCGACAGCACTCCCGTGGGGAAGGCGAAGCGAACGCCGAGCCGAGGCCCGTCGGGCGTGTCCGTGACGGCCGCGTTGATCTCCAGGGTGGACATCACCGGCATGTCGGCGTCCGGCGTGGCGATCAACTCACCCGCGCCCGGCGCCTGGTGGAAGCCCAGCCCACGCAGCTCCTCCGGCATGTCGGCCGCGGTGAAGTGACCGAGGTAGTTGAAGGCGATCTGCCCGCTCGGACGCGACGCCAGCAGCTCCGCTGTCTCGTCGTTCAGATACCGCAGCAGGCCATAGCCCATCCCCTTGTCCGGGATGCGCAGCACCTGCTCCTTGACGGCCTTGACCACCGAGCCGGCCGCCGCACCACCGGCCAACGCATCGCCGAGGTCGATGTCACCGACGTCCAGACGCACCGGGAACATGCTCGTGAACCAGCCGATGGTGCGGGACAGATCGGCACCCGGCACGACGGCTTCCTCACGGCCGTGGCCCTCCAGCCGCACCAGCAGCGACGACTCCGCCACACCCCGGCCCTGACGCCAACGCGCGACCGCCACCGCCAACGCACCCAACAGCCCGTCGTTGACACCCGCACGGAAAGCCGCCGGCACGTCGGTGACCACGGCTCGGGTCACCCACGACGGAACGTTGAGCCACACGTGCTCGACGGTGGAGACGGTGTCGACGGTCGCGTCCAGCGCCCGCGTGCCCAGCAGGGGGTCGGGTCCTTCGACGACGGAGCGCCACAGCTCCAGCTCCCCCACCCGCTCAGGCGAGGACGCCTCCTCGACCAGGGCGTGCGCCCATCGCCGCACCGACGTGCCCACCGCGGGCAGTTCGGGCGTACGGCCGTCGCGGACGTCCTTCCACGCCGCCGCCAGATCCGGCAGCAGGATGCGCCACGACACCCCGTCCACCACCAGGTGATGCAGCACCACGATCAGACGGCCCGGGACATCCGCGCCCGCGTCGAACCACACCAGCCGTCCCATCACCCCAGCAGCCGGATCCAACAGGCCGGTGGCGGTGTCGAGTTCGGCCCCGGCCAGCTCCAGCCAGGCCTCGTCCCAGACCCCCTCGCACTCCACCCGATGGATCAGCTCTGCTACGTCCACCGAACCTGGAGCGGCGACCGTCATACCGTCGTCGACCAGCCGCGAGCGCAGCACATCGTGCCGGTCCCACACCGCCTCGACGGTCGCGGTCAGCCCGGCCTCGTCGATCCCGACCGGCAGCTCGGCCACCGCCGACATGCTGAACCGGCCGAACCCGCCACCCAGTTCCAGCAGATACCGACCGATCGGCAGCAACGGCTGGAACCCGACACCTCCCCCCTCCAACTCCTCCAGGACGGCTGTCGCAGCACTCCGCCCAGCGGCGACCGCCGCCAGGGAAGCCACTGTGCGGTGCTGGAAGATCTCCCGCGGGGTGACCTCCACGCCCCGCGCCCGCGCCCGTGAGACGACCTGGATGGAACGGATGCTGTCCCCGCCCACCGCGAAGAAATCGTCGTCCACACCCACCCGGTCCGCGCCCAGCAC
>NZ_JBEXCS010000201.1:0-1632 GCF_040605395.1 Streptomyces sp. NPDC005648
CTGACGCGTAAATAGATGCAGGTCAGGGTGGGGGCGGGCAGCACTGGATACCCGGTGGTCGTGGGGTCGGCGGGTGTATGGACCGCCGGTCAGGCTGCGTGCTCCTTCGGGTTGAGGGTGACGGTGTAGCCGAGTTGGTTGAGCTGGTTGATTGCTCGGCGGGTGGCGCGTTCGGGGTCGCGTTGGGTGAAGTAGGTGCCGCCGAGCTCGTGGTAGGGGACGTTGTCGGTGAGCATGTGCCAGATCGCGGTGATGATCGAGTGTTCGACGGCGACCAGGGCCCGCAGCGGGCCGCGGCGTGAGGTCAGCCGTTTGTAGCGGGTCTGCAGGTAGGTGTCCTTGGTTCGCACCGCGCCGAAGGCGGCCAGGCCGAGGGCGCCCTTGAGGTAGGGGTTGCCGGGGCGGACCTTGGTGTTCTTGGTGCGGCCGGCGGACTCGTGGTGGCCGGGGCAGACCCCGGCCCAGGAGGCGAGGTGTTTGGCGGAGGCGAAGCGGGCCATGTCGCCGCCGGTCTCCGCAATGATCACTTCGGCGACGGCCCGGTTGATCCCGGGGATGGTGTCCAGGAGGTCGAGGGCACCTCGAAAGGGGGCCATCGTCTCCTCGGTCCGTTCGTCGAGTTGCCGGATCGCGTCGGTGAGCTGGTCGTAGTGGTTCAGGTGCAGCCGGGTCAGGAAGGCATGGTGGGCGCGGAAACGTCCGGTCAGGGCTTCGGTGAGTTCGGGGATCTTGTTGCGGAGCTTGCGTTTGGCCAGCTCAGCGAGGTCCTGCGGGTTGCGTTCCCCGGCGATGAGGGCTTCGAGCATGGCCCGGCCGGAGACGCCCATGATGTCGGAGGCGACCGCGGCCAGCTTGATCCCGGTGTCCTCCAGCAGCTTCTCCAGCCGCTGCACGATCTGGCCGCGCTCGCGGGTCATCTGGGTGCGGGCCCGGGTCAGGTCCCGCAGCTCGCGCACCGGCTGCGGCGGGACGAACGAGGGCCGTACCAGGCCGTGGGCGCCGAGCTGGGCCAGCCATGCCGCGTCCGAGACGTCGGTCTTGCGGCCGGGCAGGTTCTTGACCTGCCGGGCGTTGACCAGGATCACGTTCAACTCGTCGGCCAGCAGGTAGTAGAAGGGTTTCCAGTAGTCCGAGGTCGCCTCGATCACGACGAGGGTGACCTGGGCGGCGAGCAGGTGATCGCGCAGGGCGAGTACGGCGTTCGTCGTCGCGCCCCAGGTCGTGGTCTGGTTCGTGAACGACCCGCGCCGTTTCGTACTTGGGGTGCGGATGCACGCCTTGGCGTCCTTCTTGCTGACGTCCACACCGGCGCAGCGTTCGTGCAGTACGTCCATGTCCAGAGCCCCTCCCTCAACGGCCGAGCGGTACGCCGTTCCGGGAGGGCCAGGGTGGATCAGGGATTCTGACGCGCGTGCTCACAGCAACACTCCACGGTTCCCGTGGACGGCCCTCGGCACCATGCTGACCTGCGAGCTCACCGGCATCACAGAGACCTCGGTTTCGGCCGGAACGAACCCCTCCAGCGTCCCGGACCCGCAGCAGCCCACGTCAGGGCAGACAGAAGCACCCCGGGCGCGCCACGGGATTTACCACGCCCCCGGCGCGCGCCGAAGGCGCGCTGCGCTGCTGACC
>NZ_JBEXCS010000202.1:0-1589 GCF_040605395.1 Streptomyces sp. NPDC005648
AGATAGCACTCACCCTTGGCCCGCTGATCCGTACGCGGCACCGAGGCGAACACATCCGCCACGAACAACCCCAACGCGGCCCGTAATCGGTTCACGGCGGGGAGCACCTCTCGCGGTGTGCGTGGCGGGACCGGGAGTCAGGGACGGCGCCGGTAGGACCGGCCGGCGAGGTTGATGGCCTCGACGGCGCCCGCGGCGTCTCGTGAGAAGACGCCGCGCATCCCCGCCAGCGGTCCGCTGGTGACGATGTACTGGTCGTCGGCGTCGGGGAGCAGCCCGAACTCGGACGGCTCGAAGTCAGGTGCCTTGCCGATGACTTCGCGCGCCTGTTCGGTGACCTCGAAGCCGAGCAGCAGCCGTTCGTCCCGCACGCTGATCAGCGCGCGCCCCGTGGCGGTCTCGTAGACGCCGACGAGCTCGCTCGCCCGCGCCTCGTCGAAGGGGAGTGGCTCCGGGTCGCGCTCGACCAGCCCGAGGCAGGTCTCCAGCGCCCAGCGCACCACGTCCTGGTTGTAGGGGATTCCGTTCGGGCCCGCCGTCGCGACCGAGACCACGGCGAAGTCCCTCTCGGGCACGAGCAGGAGCCAGGAGTACTGGCCGACCATGGAGCCGCCGTGACCGGCCGTGGGGACCCCGTCGACCGTACGCAGGAACCAGCTCAGCCCGATGCCGTCGCCGAAGTAGTCGCCCACCACCTCCGTGGTCGGCTGCCGCATCAGCGTGAGCAGTTCGTGCGGCAGTACGCCTTCGCCGTCGGAGAGATGGAAGCGGGCCCAGCGGAGCTGGTCGCCGATGGTGGTGACGATGCCGCCGGACGGGTCCGCGTAGTGCTCCGGCGTCCACTCGGTGGTGATGTCGAGCGACCCGTCGGCCTGCGTCGCGTGGCCCATCGCCACCTGGCCCCGCAGTTCGTCCGTCATGAAGGCCGCCGTGCCGAGCCCGACCGGTTCGAGGATCAGCGACCGCATGGCCTCGGCGTACGGCTTGCCCGTCAGTTTCTCAAGGATCAGGCCGATGACGGCGAAGCCCGCGTTCTTGTACGCGGCGTGCTCCCCGGGCGGGTACTCCACGGGCAGGGCGGCCATGCCGGCGACGTACCGCTCGAGGTTGTCGTCCCCGCCTTCGGGCAGGTAGTCGCTCCACCCTCCGGTGTGATTGAGCAGATGCGTGATCGTGAGGGCGGCGGTCGCGTCCTCGTCCGAGAGCCGGAAGTCCGGGAGATAACGCCGCACCGGCGCGTCGAGGTCGACGCTGCCGTCGGCGACCAGGCGCATGAGCGCGGTGGCGGTGTACGTCTTGGTGATCGAGCCGAAGTGGAAGAGGGTGTCGGGGCCGAGTGGTCGGGGATCCGCCACGCTGGTCGGGCCGTGGAAGGCGTAGCTCTCCTCACCTCCGGCGAAGACGGCGACAGCGGAACCGGGGATTCCGTATTCCGCCGCCTTGGTGGAGATGAACTCGGAGAGCCGGGTGTCGGTCATGTTTCCTCCAGGCGTCACGCAACAGCGAACGAGCGTATCGGTACGGCCAGTTGAGGGACCGGCGCCCCGCCACAACGGCGCAGCGCCCCGGCCCCGCCCCGGGGGGCGGCG
>NZ_JBEXCS010000203.1:0-1588 GCF_040605395.1 Streptomyces sp. NPDC005648
TAGTACTCCAGCAGGATTTCGCTGTCTGACCTGGTCTTTTCGCCGGGTGGCGGGAGTGTAGCGGGACTTCGATCGTGCGGGGGCGGTCTCATGGAGACCGCCCCTCGATCGTGCGACAACGCCGCAGGTAGTGACAGCGACGGGCGACTGCTTGGCGCCGGCGGCGCCAGTTCGACCAGCTCAGCGCGTGGTGTCGTCCGCGGTGTCCGCTCAGGTGCGGGGGCCGGGCACGACAAGCTGCCAGGAGTCGCCGAACCTCCGCCACTGTGAGCCCGATGACCCCGGGTGTCCCACCTGTTCCGCCCCCTTTTCCCAGGGCTGGTGTGCCGTAGCGGCCAGGAAAGCGTGAGCGAGCATGGCCAGAGTGATGTGCCGATACCAGCCCACGTAGCGGCGGACCTCGTACTGATCCAGGCCGCACTCGTTCTTCGCGGCCTGGAAGCACTCCTCGATCGCCCAGCGTGCCCCGGCGACCCGCACCAGCTCCTGCACGGTGACCTGAAGGGGCGCGTAGGCGAGGTAGTAGGCGATCTCGTCGGGCTTGCTGATGCTGCGCCGGGCCAGGGCCCACCGCATCCGGTGCGGGACCTCCCCCTGATAGTCAAATTCGGCGACGGCCGGCAGCCGCACCGCTGCCCAGTGGTAGACGCGGGGCCCCTTCGCGCCGTCGCCGCAGGAGATCTTCTCCCATACCTCGTCCGGGGCCTGCGCGAACAGGCCCTCGATCCGTGAACAGCCCACGCTGAACTGGGACTTGGGGACGGCCAGTACGTAGCCGACACCTGACTGCTCCAACAGCCGGCGGAAGCGGTTGTCCTGGCCGTAGGCGGAGTCCGCGGTGACCCACGCGATAGGCAGCGGCGAGGCCAGGGCCCGCAGCACCATGTGCCGGGCCAGTTCGCCCTTGGTGGCGAACTCCCGCTCGTCGGGGACCCTTGCGGTGCGGCAGCGTTCCCGGTCCTCGGTCCAGGACTTGGGGAGGTAGAGCTCGCGGTCGACCAGAGCCCGGCCGCGGGCGGATGCGTAAGCGGCGAAGACGCCGATCTGGCAGTTCTCGGTCCGGCCGGCGGTTCCGGAGTACTGGCGCTGGACCCCGGCGGAGGTGTTGCCCTTCTTGATGAACCCTGTGTCGTCGATGATCAGGACGCCGTCGGCCTCCCCGAGTTTGCCGGCGACGTATTCCTGCACGTCGTCGCGGATGTCATCGGGCTCCCACTTCGATCCGGCGAGGAGGTGCTGCAGGCCGTCAGGGGTAGCGTGGCCGGCCTGTTCGGCCAGCTGCCAGCTGTTCTTGCGGGCCACCGGGGCAAGCAGCCCGCGCACGTAGTCCCGCATGCGGCGGCGGAGCTCGACTCGGCCGAAGCGGTGCCCGATGGTCAGGAAGAGATCGTCCAGTTCGAGGTCCCACTGCGCGGCGGCAGACTCGGTGATCACCCTCGGAGGCTGCCCCGTCGCTGTCACTATCTGCGGCGTTGTCGCACGATCGAGGGGCGGTCTCCGTGAGACCGCCCCCGCACGATCGAAGTCCCGCTACACTCCCGCCACCCGGCGAAAAGACCAGGTCAGACAGCGAAATCCTGCTGGAGTA
>NZ_JBEXCS010000204.1:0-1282 GCF_040605395.1 Streptomyces sp. NPDC005648
GGGCGTTTCCCCTTGAGCGTGGACACCCTGATCATTGGATCGTGATGATCCATAGGACAGGAGTTCCCGTTGGGGACGTCGAAGTACTCGCCTGAGTTCCGGGCCGATGCCGTCGCGCTGTATCACTCGAGCCCGGGTGGGACGTACGCGTCGGTGGCCAAGGACCTGGGCATCAACCACGAGACGCTCCGCACTTGGGTGCGGGATGCCGAGCAGGCCGCCCAGCCCGGGGCCGTGGAGGCCACTGCGATGGAGAAGGAGAACCGGCAGCTGCGGGCGCGGGTGAAGGAACTCGAGCTCGAGCGGGAGATCCTGCGGAGGGCCGCGAAGTATTTTGCGGCCGAGACCAGCTGGTGAGCAGCCGCTTCCAGTTCGTCGACGATCACCGTGACGCCTTCGGCGTCAAGCGGCTGTGCCGGATACTCGCGGTCTCGCGTTCCGGCTTCTACCGATGGCTGGCCGGCGCGGACGCGCGGGCCAGCCGGGACCGGGCGGACGCCGAGCTCGCCGAACGCATCGCCCAGATCCATCAGGAATCGGATGGCACCTACGGGGTCCCGCGCGTCACCGCCGAGCTGAAGGACTCCGGTCGGCGGGTCAATCACAAGCGCGTCGAGCGCGTCATGCGCAAGTTCCACATCGTCGGGCTGCACCTGCGCAAGAAGGTCCGCACGACCATTCCCGAGCCGTCGGCGACACCGGTGCCGGACCTGCTCCAGCGGGACTTCACCGCCCAGGTGCCGAACACCAAGTACGTGGGTGACATAACCTATCTCCCCGTCGGCAACGGCCAATTCCTTTATCTGGCAACGGTGTTGGACCTGTGCTCGAAGCGCCTGGCGGGCTGGTCGATCGCCGACCACATGCGGACCTCACTGGTCACCGACGCGCTCAGGGCCGCAGCGAGGGCCCGCGGCGGGGACGGTCTGCGCGGGGCGATATTTCACAGCGACAACGGGGCGCAATACGTGTCGAAGGAGTTCGCCCAGGTCTGCTCGGAGCTGGGCGTGACCAGATCGCGCGGCACGGTCGGCACAAGTGCGGACAACGCCGCCGCGGAGAGTCTGAACGCGACCATGAAGCGCGAGACGCTCCAGGGCCGCAAGCGGTGGAACGGGGCCAGTGAGGCCCGCCTCACGGTCTTCCGCTGGGCGACCCGCTACAACACCCGCCGACGGCACTCCCGCCTCGGCCAGATCAGCCCGATCACCTACGAACAGCGATCAACTACGCTGGCCACCGCCGCATGACAATCGGTGTCCACGATCACGGGGAAGGCCCC
>NZ_JBEXCS010000205.1:0-1269 GCF_040605395.1 Streptomyces sp. NPDC005648
GACCGCCGCCATCTGGCACAACGACCAGACCGGAGAGCCGATCTACCGCTCACTGACCGCCTACGATCACTGACCCCTTGGAATCGATCATCTAGAGGGCCCTGCGCGGCGCCAATGCCCCCCACGCCACCGTCACTTCCCCCTGCCGCCACCGCGCCGGACCGTCCAGCACCGGCCAGTCAGCGCTCAGCTCCCGCACGGCCCGCATCCAGCGCTGGCGGGCGCCGTACGAGGCATAGGGCGAGGCGGCGGCCCACGCCCGATCGAAGTCACGCAGGAAGGCGTGAACGGCCTCACCCGGAACGTTCCGATGAATCAGCGCCTTGGGCAGCCGCTCGGCGAGGTCCGAAGGCCGGTCCAACGATCCCAGCCGCACAGCGAAGGTGACGGTCCTGGGCCCCTCCGGCCCCAGCGCCACCCACACATGCCGCCGCCCGACCTCATCGCAGGTCCCCTCCACCAGCAGCCCTCCCCGGGAGGACTCCGTGACGCCGGCCAGACGGGCGCACAGCCGTCGCCACACGTCGGCGACCTGATCCTCGTCGTACTGGCGCAGGACGTTGGCGGCGCGGATCAGCAGGGGCCGCTGCGGTACGGGGATCTCGAAGCCCCCGTGCCGGAAAACCAGCCCCTCCCTCTCATACGGCTTCGCGGCCGCCACCCGCGCCGGTTCGATCTCGACCCCGACCACGCGGGTCCCCGGGGCGACGGCTCGCAGCCGGCCCAGCAGCTCGACCGCGGTCCAGGGGGCGGCCCCATACCCGAGATCCACGGCCACGGGCTCGCCGGCCCGCCGCAGCTCGGCCCCGTGCGTCGCGACAATCCACCGGTCCATACGGCGCAGCCGGTTCGGATTGGTCGTCCCCCGCGTGACGGTGCCCACGGGGCGGGCGGGGGCGCGGGATGTCATACCTACGAGGGTATGCGCCGCGGGGAGGGGGGTGGCATGGGGTCGTGTGTCGGCCGCGGCTGCGTGGGGGCTGGTCGCGCAGTTCCCCGCGCCCCTGAAGGCGTTCGGGTGGCCCGGCGTTGCGATGAGCCCTTGGCCTTGTGGATCACAGTGCGGCGCCGTCGTGGCTGGTCGCGCAGTTCCCCGCGCCCCTGAAAGGCGTGCGGGTGGGCGGCGTTGATATGGGCCGTTGGTCCTGCGCGCCTGAAAGGCAGGGCGTGCAGGCGCCCTCGGGCAGAAGGCCAGGCGGGCCTTGGGCGTCGTGCAGGCGCGTACGGCGGTAAGGGGACGGGACGGGGGGTGTCCGCCCGCAGCGGCGG